>JAKSOD010000119.1 GCA_024405755.1 Clostridia bacterium | reverse complement strand
TGCGGGGATATCTCTTCCGGACATCTGTTCGAGTTGGTCGGAAGTGAGCTGGTGGGGGATGAGTGGGCAGGGTGAGATAAAGAAATACGAATCGGTACGGTTTGCGTTCCTTTTTTTTCATCCTGTCCACGTGCCATTTAACCGTACACAGTATTTTCCGCACGGAAAATAGCAGGCGGTGGGATTTTTTGAGTGGTGACTGCCGGGTCTTTTTCTGAAAAAAACGGATGCCGGGGGTGAGGGGTGAGTCAGACGGAGAAGTGCTGTTTTCGCATCATTTCCCGGAATTTTTCTTCCGGGAAGCCGTGGGCGATAAATGTCATGAAGTCTTTTTTTCTTGCAAATCTCATCTGGACACAGAGTTTTGTGAGGTGGTCGGCGGGGGCGTTGTTTTCTGTGTCGGGGTCGATGGTTGTGTAAATCCGGTCACAGATCAGTCCGTCGGCCCCGGTGAAGGTATAATAGGTGTGTTCGCCTTTGCGGATTGCGATATATCCTTTTTTTGCGGGTAGTGTTGTTACGGTTTCGCCGTATTTTTTGTTTATCTGCCGGAGTGCTTCGGCGAAGTCAATCTGTTCCATTAAGTCCTTTTTTAGTGCGAGTGAGTCTTCGGAGTGTTTTTCTTCGGGGAATTCGGTAAAACTGAGGATGTGCCCTTCCAGTGCTTCTTCGAGGGAGGCGAGGATTTCGGGGAGGCTGGTTCCCATGCCGAGCAGTGCGAGTTTTCTGTTTTCCACGCACCAGACCAGGAGGTCTTGTTTAAACCATACGTCACATTTTATTGGTTCGTGCAGGGGGTATTATCCGATGGCACCGAGCCGTTCAAACATGAGGGGAGAGACGGCATCTGTTATTGTTTTGGTTATTGCTGCTTCAATTACGTCGTTGCAGGTCTGGTTTTCCTGCCGGAGCTGCATGATTGTGTTCCGGAGGTCGGGGTCAATGTAGATCGGTACGTGTTTTGGGTTTTCGGGTGCGTTCCTCTTTTCTCCTGTCGGCATGCTTATGGGAAAATGTGTATTATGGGATAATATATTTTTTGTTTGCGGCATTTTGTGTGTGATGGTTATGGTGTTTTTCGTATCAGATGTGTGATTTTTCTGATGGTTGGGGTTTTCGGTGGAGATTCCGGCGGGGGTTTGTGATACTGCGAAATGATTTAGTGGTTTTTTCGGAAGGTGTAGGCTGGTTCTTTTTTTGTGTGGTTGTGCCCGGGGGAGCCACGGAACACGCAGGGCACACAGAAAAACACGGTTTGTGTGATATCATGAAATGATTTGGTCGGGTTTTTTTGAAAATTGTTGGTGGGTGGTGAGCGGGCAGGATGAGAGGAGCCGCCACAGATTTTCACCGATGCGTCGCTGCGATCTGCCGCGAAGCGGGGGGTAAGTCCGGGGCTGTTTTTTATTGTATCCCTGTGATGATGAGGTATTTTGTTTGTGAGGGAAGTGGAGTTCCCCGCTTCGTGACCGCAGATTCCGCTCTGTTCCGGTCGGCTGGTTGGAGGATACCGGGATTTCGGGTGCAGGGCTGTTCTGTCACAAATCTATATCAGGTCAAAACCGGTACTACTATGGTAGTATGATCCGGCAGGCGTCTGATGAGGGAGTTACGGAGATCATTGGTTTTGTGCTGATTATGGGACTGGTGGCCGTGGTTCTGTTTATTATGGCGCTGGTTGTTCCGCCGATGACGGGAGCGGAGATGGAGGGGGAGCTGGCGCTTGATGCGGTGGAGGATATTTCGGGGCTGAAGTATGATATGGATCTGTTGTGGGAGGCTTCCACGCCGCCGAGGGAGGCTTCCACGCTGCCGAATGTGACGCGGAGTGTACTGATTCAGTTGTCTACGCCGAAGCGGGGAATTGTTTCAATGCTGCCGGTGTTTACGCCGACGATTGGTTCTGCGACGCTGACGGCAGGGGTGTCAGGAATTTCATTGGATGTCGGTGGTACGAGGTATGATAATCTGCTGAGGCTGAGCTATACAACGTCAAATAATTATGCGCCGGATTCGATGGTGGTGTATGAGGCAGGGGCGGTGTTTGCGGGGACACGTGATTTGCAGTCGCTGGTGCTTG
>JAKSOD010000118.1 GCA_024405755.1 Clostridia bacterium | reverse complement strand
CCCGAGCCGAAAGCGCAAAAAAAGTTCGGGCTGTTCAGACTTTGAAACAGAAAGAAGGCGGAAAACATGATGAGAAAACGAATGACCCACAGAATCCTCACACTGATCCTTGCCGTTGCGACGCTGCTCACCTTTACGGCTTGTGATCCCGGAAATCTTGTTCCGGGCACGGATACCGGGGAAGAGCTGCCGACGCAGGAAGAGACCGGCGACGTCGGCACCGAAAAACCGTCCGCACAGCAGACGGATGCCCCCGGAAATACCCCCGACGGCGGCTATGATTTCGAAGGCATCGGACTTACTGACGCGGTTTGCAAAGCGCTTCGCGAAATCGAAACGGACTACGGCCCCGGAGTGTACTATTCATCGATTTTTGATTATAACCCCTCGGAGGTTGATACATTATATATTTGCAAAAACGGCGATAAGGTGGTTCTTACAGAAAATGCGGCAACTGCGGTGGTTTTCACCACGAATGAAAGTTATATTCAATATACACTTAATTTCGCGGACGTAATTATCTGGGGAAAGGAATATCACGGAAATTATTCCGTGGTTGACTTCGCAGATAAAAAGTCCGAATTCTATTTGCAGGAATATGCAAATGTCGGAAGATTCTTTTCGATAAAGGGCCTTGCGCATACGGTTCCCGGTCAGTCCGCTCCGGAAGATTATCACGAAGTAATCGACAAATTCGGAAAATTCCTGCTCGGGCCGTACGACCCTGTGCCCCCCGAAGGCAGCACTACGGGGCTTTGGCCGCTTTCCTACAAACGCTACGCAAACGATCAGATGCTTGAACACCTGAATACGCAGTATATGCCAAAACGCAATATTTCCTACCTCGATCCCGTAAAGGATAAAATATACAGTTGGGAAATCACCTATTCCGTTCCGGAGCTGAATACCGACTATATTTTCCGTGTGGAATTCACGGATGAAATCACCGAGGCGGATATGACCGGACTGGCGGACAGAATCAGAACAATGCTGGATGCGGAGCTGCCCGGTATGATGGGATGCTATGAGGGTAGCGGCATCGTCTATACGTTTATTGAAGGCGAAAACAAGGACGTTCTTGAAGATTACTATAAGATTCTGTATTTAGGAAATCTTGGCGGAGGTCTTTTCAGAAGCAACATGGAAGTGACTTATCTGAACAGCCTTTGGATAGACGGCGGCAGTTTCTGCACCTACAATTTCAAAAAAGACGGCTTGCATCGCAAGAAAAACATCGAGCCTTACAGCGACGTGATCGTTGTAAACGCGAAATGAACCAGGAGGATATTGAAAGATGAAAAAACTTTTGACGGTTATGCTCGCGGCACTCATGCTGTTGGGACTTTGGGCTCCGGCAGTTATGGCAGCAGATGTGGCACCCAAGTTTTCCGAAAAATTCTTTCCTTCGGGGAAAGCAAACGTCCCCACGGACATCTACTATCAGATTAGCAGGGATGACTCGGGCAGAGCGAAAAACGTATACGTATGGCTGACTCAGCCTGAGGACGTCATTGATATGTTTGCCGAATGGAGCTATCTCGGAAGAGACGAATTCGAGAAAACATACGGCTGCACGATTGAAAGGTGTTACATCCAGATCGACTGCAAGGTAGACGACGGCGACTGGCATTATGTGTCCGAATGGGACAAAGACGAATATCCGCAGGCAAATCAGCCGTATGATCTGATGATCCGTCAGAAGATCGTGGCTTCCGAGGAGCAGAAGACCTACCGCGAGGGCTGTGCGCTGATCGATCCGTGGTACGGTCAGGACGATGAGAATGCAGGGTATCTCAAGCCGGTTGTCTTTTCGAAGGGTGACAAATGGTATCTTGATCTTGACAATCATTCGCTGACACTCCGCATGCGATATATCATTGCCTATACCAACTGGAATATGACGGATGAAGAGCGTGAAGCCGCAGGCGGTGAAGACACCTCGTTTATCCTTTCCGACTGGTCGGAAGAGATCACCATCGGCAAAAACGCCACGCAGAAGGAGCTTGTCTATCCCGAAGCGATCGAAGCTCCTGTCATTTCCGAGCTTACGTTTGTGGAATCGGTGGAGCGCGGTGACGGATACAGCGACACCACGTGGAAGCTGTACGTTGATTTCCCGAAGTCAAACGG
>JAKSOD010000117.1 GCA_024405755.1 Clostridia bacterium | reverse complement strand
ACGGGAACAAAACCGAAATTTTCATTTGAGCATAGCTGAAACGAGATACTGCTTTCCGTTTCGTCTGATACTTCCAATTTCAGATTAGTATCTTTGGGCGTGTCAATATCGCTTCCGAAAACCGTCCATTCATAATGAATGCCGCCGCTTTCCCCAACAAAGACAATGACCTTGTTTTCGTTCTTCAAAGACTTAAACACACTTGCCTCAATGATACCGTCATCGGGTATTTCCATTGTATTTTCAAGTGTTTTTGGCTTCAAATTCAGGTCACACCCGCAAAGGGCGGTCAAACAGAACAGAACAGCAAGAAATAAACACAGTATTCTTTTCATACTCATTCTCCTATCACAACACGCCCGTTAACGGTTTTCAGTGTGTTTTTATTGCTTGCCAGACTTTTTTGTTCGTCATTTGCGGCAAATACGGCATCGTCAAGAGAAAGCTCAAGAATATCTCCCGCCCTTACGCTTCCGCGCAAACGGAAATTGAGGAAAAAGAGGACATTATCATCCTCAAGCAGATCCCCTGAAAAAGCGTATCTTCCGCCGGTCATATCAAGATACATAATGTTGATCACGCCGGTTTCGTTTGCTCTTTCCACATTGACGCTCCATTCGGGGAGTGAGACTCCGTATGCATTATCGGAATTACTGATAATTACATTTCCCTCATCAAGGCCGATAAACTCCAGTTTTGATGGATCAAAGCCAATGCTGAAGCTCGCTGCCGGATAGCTGTCCTCACCAAGAGCGGAAAGTTGAACTTGCAGAGAGAAAGGTTCCCGGTCAGATACGCTTTTTTTATCGGGGGTTTCTATTGTTACCGTAGGGACGGAGGAGAAAGTTCCTCCGTCCCGCAGTAAGAAGAACAGAAGGACCCCGACAACAAGGAGGATAAGAAGAACGATGAGTAAAACAGTTCTTTTCTTTTTCTTCTCATCTGTTTTGTGATTGTGTGTTGCGGTGTTTTTTTCTGTTATCTCATTCATAATCAGTTCGCATTATTCTTGACGGTAGCAGCGCGGTTGACGATGGCAAACTCGCTGCCGTCAACGAAATATTCCACGATACCCAAAGCATCAAAGGTGTTGATCCGGCTATCACAGGTCACGTTCGTTGCAAGAATTTCATCATCATCCGGTGCATCGCTCTTGCGCAGCCAGAAGTTCACGCTGTTCAGCGCATCCTGCGCATTGATCACACCGTCGTTATTGGTATCGCCGAAGATAAGCTCTGCGGCGGCATCCTCCGTAATCGTATAATTTGCTTCCACAACAAACCCATCCAGTGCCTTATCGGATGCAATGATGGCGAGATAAGTTGAAACGCCTGTCTTTTCTGAAACTGCAGCATTGTATTTCATCTCAATCGTATCGCTGCCGTCGTCATAGACGAGCTTGCTGCCCGGCTTAACCCCTGTAACAGCTACTGCAATGGCGGTTTTGGAGGAGGGAATCAGGTCGATGTCATCGCCGGTGTAGAGCGTCAATACGCTGAAAGAAATGCCTTCCACTAACTCTGCCGTATCGGTGGCGGAAGCGGTGTCAATGATGATCTGCGTTTCGGATTCGGAGGTTTTCTTTGCCGTCATTCCGGTAATGGACACGCTGACGGAAGCAGCGTCCAATCTTTTCTCCAGGGCAAGACCGATCGTCATCAGCTCCAACGGATAGGTGGTGCCGCTGTCGGTCATCACATTGCCGTTATCTGCGTCAAAATAGACGATACGGAGCTTGCCGGTCTCTTCTTCCACGTGCCAGGAGACCTCGCCGCCGCCGATGCGGGAGCCCATAGTCACATCAGTTACACTTACGCCGTCGGGAATGGCGAGAATGCAATCAAGCAGACGGTAATCCTTCGGGAAGCCGTTCAGGTTGATGACGGCGTTGAAGGCAGAGCCTGCCTTGTTCTCAACTTTTTCGGGAAGTGTCAGGGTTGCGGTCAATTCGCCGATTTCAGAAGAACCGCCCACATCGCTCATATCATAGAGTGCTGTCTTTCCGTTCACGAAACGATCATAGGCAACCAGTGCATAAGAAGCCTGATCGGTCGCCATTCCGTTTACTTCGCCGCCGGTATATCCGCCTCCGCTTGTCAGAACATGGGCAAAGCCCTTGCCTTCGGGAATGTAGAA
>JAKSOD010000116.1 GCA_024405755.1 Clostridia bacterium | reverse complement strand
ATATGGTGGAGGATTCAATCGGCGCAAGGCTGTTTGCAGAAACCAAATCGGTAGAAGATTTCTATCTGCAGGTCAGCATGCTCCACGGCGACAAAATGAAGGAGAAGGAAAATACGCTGATCTTTATCGATGAAATTCAGGCGTATCCCCATCTGCTGACCTTGCTGAAATTCCTGTCACAGGATGATAAGTTCACCTACATTGCCAGCGGCTCTTTATTGGGCGTGACCTTATCTGAGACGACATCTATCCCAATGGGAAGCATCCGTAAGGTCAGAATGTTTCCGCTTGACTTTGAAGAGTTTTTGTATGCGAACGGCATGAATGATCTTGTGATTTCATCCATGCGCAAAAAGTATGAGCGAATGGAAGCACTTGACGAATCGATGCACAACAAGATGATGGACTTGTTCCGCAAGTACCTGCTTGTCGGTGGACTTCCGGATGCCGTCAATGCCTACCTCGAAACAAAGAATATTCAAAGAGTGCGTGAGATTCAAAACGAAATTCACGATTATTATGCGGCAGACGCATCCAAATATGATGCAGAGCGAAAACTGAAAATCCGTCGGGTTTATGATTTGATCCCGTCGAATATGGAAAACAAGAAAAAGCGAGTGATCGCGCAGAGTATTGAAGAGAAAAAGGGCAAGACCTTTTCGGACTATCAGGATGAGTTCGAGTATCTTATCAGCGCCGGAATTGCTTTGAATGTTCAGGCAATCTCCAATCCGGTATTCCCGCTGATCGAGTCGAGCGGAAAGAATCTTCTGAAGCTCTATCTAAACGATGTCGGCATTCTGACCGGCATTCTCTACGGCAATAATATTCGTGCTGTCCTTGATGATGAAAGAAGCATCAATCTCGGTTCGGTTTATGAAAGCGTCGTGGCAAGCGAGCTTGCGGCACACGGACATAAGCTGTTCTACTACGATAACCGCAGCAAGGGTGAGGTGGACTATCTCATCGACGATTATGACAGTCTCTCCGCCGTGCCCATCGAAGTCAAGTCCGGCAAGGATTACACCGTTCACAGCGCACTCAACAACTTCGTAAAAAACGAGGACTATCACATCAAAAAAGCATTCGTGGTGTCAAATGAGCGAACAATTAAATCAGATGGCAAGATAAGCTATCTGCCGATTTATTACGTGATGTTTTTATAAAAGCGTTCCCCGATGCAGCTTGTGCCGCATCGGGGAATGCTTGTATCCGGAAAGTGCTTGGATTGTAGCTTGGAGCTGGGGGGAAGTCAAGTCGTTTGTGCGCGCAAATTTTGCGTCGCTGTAAGCAAAGAATAGATGGCCTACAATTTCTTATGATTTCTCACCCATTCAAGCAGGAGGAAAATAGTCCGGCTCACCGCCGATAGGTAGAATTCAACCTATTTATTGTGGAAGCCTGCAATGGAGCGGCGACATTTGTATCATACACAGTTCGGATTTTTCCATGATAAGGACATGGCGAAAAAGCGAATCACCCCAAATGCCCGATTGAGAAATTTGGGTTCCTCTTTGCGCGATTATCTGATATAATACAGAAAATCTACTATCATTTGGAGACGAAGCGCAATGAGTCAGGTAAAGAGCAGAAGAACAGTACGAAAGATCATCTTCGGTATCATAGCCGTGATTATTTTGCTTTCTGCCGCGATCGTCGGGATGTGCCTCTTTAACGAGCGGCCTGCTGTGCAGTCCATGGCGGTTTATCAGAATGCGTATTCCGACGTGCAGATCAACGCGGCGGACGATGGCGGCGTGGAGATCCTCCCGCAGAGCGGCGGAGTGCCGAAAACGGGCATCATCTTCTGTGTCGGCGCGCAGATCAGACCGGATGCCTACACGCCGCTTCTGGCACGGCTGGCCGAGCAGGGATATGCCTGCTTTATCCCCGACCTCTCCTTCAACATGGCGGCGCTGGAGCCGAATGCCGCCGAAGAGATCATGCTTTCCCATCCGGAGATCGAAAACTGGTATCTCGCCGGTCACTCGATGGGCGGACTGACCGCCTCCGGTTTTGCCGACGATCACCGTGACGAGGTCGATGGCCTGATCCTCGTTGCTGCCTACACGAACCGCGATCTGAGCGACGCCGAGCTGCCGACGCTTGCCGTGTTCGGCGATACCGACGGCGTGATGAACAAAGA
>JAKSOD010000115.1 GCA_024405755.1 Clostridia bacterium | reverse complement strand
GCAGAATAGTCTTCTTCAAAACTCTCCGCTTTCGCGTATGCAGAGCCTGTCCTTCGTTTTGCTTCGGCGATGACTTTATCATACGTCAGCGTTCCAAGAATCGAAACAACTGATGCCTTATCTGCCTTAAGCAGCTCTTCAGGTGTTGTTATTCCGCGCTCAAAAAGACGGCGCGCACGCACACGTCCGATGCCTTTGAGACTGATAAGCGGGATAAGTTCTTCTTTGATGCCGTGCGCCGCACGGATTTCGAGTTTCTGTATCTCAGCCTCGAGTGCCGGCGCAAACTCATGCGTGATGCGGGATGCCGCATGCAAAAGCCATTTCAGATTTTCAACTGCTGCATGCACATCCCCGCTTCCGATACTGTACCGCTCTGCAATCATCTCTTCAGATGTTTCAGAAATCCATTCCTCAATAACGGCAGCAGATTTTACCGCGCCGAAAAACTCCTCGGAAAACTCTTCAAACCAGATTTCATCGCCGCGTTTAAGCAGAATATCATCCACCATCCGTTCATCAGATGCCTTCAGATAGAATCTGAACATATCAGGCGTCATGCAGAGCAGATGCAGAACCGCAAACGCGGAAAACTCATCATTGGCATGTTCTGCGAAAACGGCTTTTATCATCAGCGCTGACTCAGGCGCAAGATAGAGTTTCGATGAAAGCGAGCCGAAATACGTTGATGAAACTGCATCGCCGAGCCTTTCTATCATGCCGGACTCTTCAAGGAATAAAAGAGCGCTTTCAATATTTTTATCCAGTCTCCGGTGAACTGCTCTCTGACTTGCATAAAACGAGCGTTCCATAAATGCGGAAATCTCAGAGCGGGAGTTGGTAAACTCAGTTGAGATAAGCGCCAACAGATGTGCTCTAAGCTCCGACTCTTTCTGACACTGCGACCTGATTTTTTCTGCGGGCGCATCTATGAACTCTTCAAAGAGTTCATCAACGCGGGATTTATCTTTTGCAATGAGAATTGCCTCGCCGTACGGGTCAAGCCGTGGTCTGCCTGCACGTCCTGCCATCTGACGATACTCCATGACCGGAATTTTATTCATACCCGTCTGCGCATCATACCGCTGATAATCCCGCACGATAACCCGGCGCGCCGGAAGATTCAGACCTGCGGCAAGCGTAGGTGTGGATGATATAGCCAGAATATCTCCTTTTCTGAATCCTTCTTCGACAGCGGCGCGTGCTTCACGCGGGAGTCCTGCGTGATGGAAGGCAGCACCCTTTCTGACTGCTTCAGCTAAAATTTTGCCGGACGCAGTTGCATCAGCTTTTGCGATTCGTTCTGCATAGGAATCCAGCGCCGGAGATGAGCGTTTCAGGGCGCCAGCTGCCCGCTTTGCATACGCTTCTGCAGAACGGCGGGATGAAACGAATACAAGACACTGACCGCCTTCATCGACAGTATCTAACAGGAGATTGATGTCATCATCTTTTTTCGCGGGAGGGACAACTCTTTCTGCATCATGGAATTTGATTTTTCCGTCATAGAAAACACCTTCGCGAAGGTCAACCGGACGCCAGTCGCTGGTGATAAGTTCTGCATCAAGCCATTTCGCAAGCTCTTCGGGGTTTCCCATCGTGGCAGAAAGTCCTATTATCTGCAGATTCGGATTCTGGTATCTGAGTTTGGCAATCACCATTTCAAGTGTTGCGCCGCGGGAGTCATCGCCTATCAAATGAATTTCATCGACGACGAGTAATGAAACCCGTTTCAGCCATTCTGCTTTGTTACGCAAAAGGGAATCTGTTTTTTCCGAGGTGGCAACAATGATGTCATATTTTCCGAGATACTCATCGCGCTGGTCAGGATCTCCAGTCGCAATACCTACAGAAACACCTTTTCCTGAAAAGTCGTCATACTTTTCCGAGGCAAGCGCTTTTAGAGGAACTATATAAAGACATTTTCCGCCAACGGATATCTCTTTCTGCATAGCAGTTTCTGCGATGAGCGTTTTTCCGGAAGCGGTCGGAATTGCCGCTAAAATGTTTTTCCGCTCGAATAAACCGGCTTTTACGCATGCCTCCTGAGGAGGATAAAGTTCAGTTATCCCAAGTCCGAGATATGAGTCGCGCAGGCGATTTGGAATCGGCAATGAGTCTATTTTCATGAAAGACGCTCAGATTGA
>JAKSOD010000114.1 GCA_024405755.1 Clostridia bacterium | reverse complement strand
TGGGACATTTATTGGACACTCATTATGATAGAATTTAGAGTGGGAGGTGGTAGTATGGTCGAAAAAATCAGTTATTTTACGGCGTCATACCGTGACGGCAGAGTGTATCTCGGCGGCAAAGGAAAAGAAGCCGGATATTACGCTGCACAACTGATGAACGAATACGATAAGGACGAATTTGCCGCCCGGCTTGCTGTGTTTCGTATGGAAAACTGGAACGCGGTAGGGCAACTTCGGAAAGGCTATATCAATGCATCGACCTATATGAAAGCCGGAGACGAGATCAGATACATCCTTTCACTTTTGCCAAAACTTCGCCCGTTCTCCGAATTGGATATACAAGGTGAGTGTAGCAGAATAGAGGAACTGTTCACAGAGGAAAAGGTAGAGCAACTTTGCGAGTATTTCCGTCAGCGGGCGCTTACGGCAAATATGGATTTTGGATATATCTTCGCCGGTCATTTTCCGAAAGGGTATGATGAAGATTTCTGTGAAGAAACCGAAAAACTGTTGCAGAACATTCTTGCAACGCTCGATTTTTATGACCGGCTCGGTAACGATGTGGCAGATGCCGCAAAGAAACTGCGGCAATTTGAAAAGCGTACCTATGAAGCCGAGCACCTTGACGAGGAACACCTTTTGCCGATAGCCATAGATATTTTCGGCTCTGCTCCCTTTGATGTAACAACGGAATACGTGCCTCTGAAAAAATCCAGCCGAAGCAAAACGGCGACGGTAGCACGGCGGCTGCATTTCAAAAGCTATTACAGTTTTATACTGACCGATTTCTTTGAGGGATTACAAAACGGACATTATCCCCGTCAGTGTCGGATGTGCGGCAAATACTTCGTTATGACCTCTGCCCGCCGGACCAAGTATTGCGACGGTTGGGCAAACGAATTATGGAGAGGAAAAAAGATCACCTGCAGGAATCTTGCGGCACAGCAGAAGCATCGAGAACGTTCCGCCGATGATCCTATCGTTGTTCGTTATAATTCCCGCTGCGGTTCAATCCGTGTAGAGGAAGGACGAGGAACGATTACAAAAGAGTTTGCCGCTGTTGCCAAAGCACTGGCGAAGGAGCATAAGCAATTAGCGGCGAGAGATCCGGCTTATGCCGCAAAACAATATGTTACCGATATGGAACGGGAAAAACTGTACGCCGATACCGATAATAGGCTGAAATAAGGAGGTGTGTGCCGATGAAGGCGTGGGAAAAGGAATTATTTAATTATCAGCTGACACCGGCACCGCCGAAGATGCCGGCACAGGAATATATTGAGAAATACCTTGCCGAAAAGGACGAAAAATACTTTTCGTGGTATCTGCACTACAACGAGAAATATATCAATGAGAAGGTCAAGGGCTATGTGCAGGAATACGCTATGCAGGGGCATTTTATGGATATGAAGTCCGCCTATATTTTCGGTCTGCTCCAAGCTTTGCAAAATTACAATCCCGAAAAAGGAGCATCTTTCAACTCCTTTCAGTCGTACTATACCAAACGAGCGATTGACGATTATATCCGTACAATGCGAACGGGCTATACTGTTCCGACGGATGCCGAATATTCATTACTGCGCAAGGCGATGGCGCTCTATGCCGAATATGACTACACGAGTGACGATGAAACTATAAATAAAATTGCCCTTGCTATTGGGCGCAAGCCGAAAACTGCACAGAAGATGATTGCCGGCGGTATGCGGAATATGATGTTCACGGACTTTTACCGCCAGTACGCCGACGAGGACGGCGAAGCAAGTGCGGAGGACGTGACCGTCGATTCCACCACCGAGCCGTTCCGTGTGTTCTATCACGAACGGCGGCTGAAAATCCTCTGCGAAGCGTTCGATAATTTGGAATACAGAGAACGTGCCATCGTTGCCGAACACCTCGGTTTTTGTGAAAACTGTTGGAGTACCCGATATGTCGATATCATAAATGGCAGAAAGGTGAAACGCAAATTTGAGAAAACGGCGTTCATAGACCTTGCAGGAGAACACGGCATTGTGCCATCCTCTGCCGACCGTATTTTTCGTGGAGCGATAGATAAGCTCCGTAAAGCACTGGAAGACGACAAGTGGCTATAAGCCCGTATAACGCAAAAAGCCCCGCCCGGAGCCAAGACAGTTCTTGATTCCAAGCGGGATTGA
>JAKSOD010000113.1 GCA_024405755.1 Clostridia bacterium | reverse complement strand
GCAATCGCGAATAAGAAATTCGGCATAGCACATCCCAGACTTCCGATAACAAGCCCGAACATCCACAATCCGCCGTCAATAACCGTACCTGTGATGAACTCCGGCGTGAAATAGTACGGCGTAAAGATGATTAAAAGAACCGCAAGAGCCACGGCAAGAGAGGACAAACTGCGATATACCGGACTCATACCCGTATTGAGTTTTCCAATCAGCTCAATGTAGAGCGCATAAAAGACCGCAGAAAGCATACCGAAGAAAATTCCTACTCCATCAATTCCGGCAAGCGATATACTGCCGAATCCTGATGCCAGAAACGTTGCCCCGATAAGAATCACTGCAGAAATCACCGTCGGAATTTCCGGAAGTTTCCGCTTCATAACTGCCTCGATAATAATTCCTATCCATGTGTACTGGAACAGAAGAATAACGGCAAGGTGTGCCGGAATCGTCTGCAAAGCAATCATGTAGGTCAAACTCACCATTGCAATTGAAACGCCGATTACAATGAGTAAAATAACATCCTTTACGGAATACGTAACCTTCTGCCGTTTGGTTTTTCTGACGTGTGAGATGATAAAATAAACCGCTGATAAAATCAGCATAAACAGACACCCGAACACATACTGTGACAAAACCATATCGCTTGGAGAAAATCCGGCGGCATAGCCTAACTTAATCACAGGTGACGACGGACCAAAACAGCATCCGCCAAGAAAAACCAGAAACGGAAAGAGAAGGTGCGGAAGTAATCCCGCAAAGGAAGATGCTTTCATAGAAAGTTAGAGATAGACTCCTTCAGGAATTTCAGGACGCAGTTCCTTCTTTTCGCGTCCTTTCTTTACGGCATCTGCAGCTGCTGCAAAGTCCGCTGTTTTTACTGTCGTTCTGTTCGAGCGGATTGCCTGCATTCCTGCCTCGATACAAAGTGCTGCAAGTTCTGCGCCGTTGAATCCTTCGGTGAGTTCTGCAAGGTTTGAAAGCATAACTCCTTTTGCGATGTGCATCTTTTTAGTGTGGATTGCAAGAATGCTTTCACGCTCTTTTGCATCGGGCAGCGGGAACTCGATGATTCTGTCGAACCGTCCGGGGCGTAAAAGCGCTGCATCGAGCATATCAAGGCGGTTTGTTGCGGCGATGATTTTTACATTGCCTCGCGGGTTGAATCCGTCAAGTTCTGCTAACAGCTGCATGAGTGTACGTCCTACTTCATGATCTCCTGCAGAATAGGCATCAGCGGTACGCATTGTTCCAACTGCATCGATTTCATCGATGAAGATAATTGCAGGCGCTTTTTCACGAGCCATCGCAAAGAGTTCGCGGACAAGCCGTGCGCCTTCGCCGATGTATTTCTGCACGAGTTCTGAACCTACCACGCGGATAAATGCCGCATTTGTTTCGTGTGCCGCTGCTTTTGCAAGAAGGGTTTTTCCGGTTCCGGGGACTCCGTAGAGAAGGACGCCTTTGGGCGGCTCGATACCGGTTTTTTCAAAGAGTTCGGGGTGTGTCAGCGGCAGTTCGATTGCTTCTTTTAAGAGTTCTTTCTGTGATTTCAGCCCTCCTATGTCGTCATAAGATACATTCGGCGCGGTATCAATTTCCATCGCTGAAACCTGTGCATCGACTCTGTTCGGGAGTACTTCAACGAGGACGAAGGATTGGGGCTGCAGACCGCATTGTGCACCGACGATGAGTGTTTCCGGTTCGACGCTTTCAGAAACATAGGATACAAAGCTCGGACCTGTGGTGCTTCTGACGACAACTCTGCCGTCTCTTAAGTCCTGTTCTATCGTTCCGACTACAAGAGGCGGGTCTTTCATCTGCTGGAGTTCGGATTTGTATTTTCTTGCCTCACGCTTATACTGGTCGCGTTCGGATTCAGCTGCAGCGAGCATAAGGCGTACCTGACGAACGGTCTCACGCAGTTCGTAGTTTCTGCTCTCAAGAGCGATGTTGGTTTTCCGAAGTTCTGTTATTTCGGTTTTTGCGGCTGCGTCGCTTTCGGTAAGTTCTGTTGTCTGAGACGTATTTCGGCGGAGTGCTACATCACTTTCTTCGGGTTTTACGGTATCTGTCATGGTTATTTGCAGGTATTTTTTGATACTGTTTGATAGATGTTATTTGGCAGGTGAGATAAAAGTACTTTCGAAATGGAA
>JAKSOD010000112.1 GCA_024405755.1 Clostridia bacterium | reverse complement strand
CTCATTCTGCATCCAGTACGAAACACCCGGAAACACATCAGGCGACGTAAACCGCTCCTCACCTAAAATCAGCACCCCTGAATCAGACTCAGTCCGGAGAACCCGCCCTAACGCCTGCATCGACTTATTAATCGCCGGAAGCGTGTACGAAATAAACTCACCCTTCTCGCCGAACTTATGCTTAAAGTAGCTGTTAACCATCCGGCGGACCGGCGTAAACGGAGCAAGCGGCAGACCTATCACCATCGCCGCTTTCAGCTGATCTCCGCGGTAATCCAACCCTTCACTCCACTTACCGCCGCAAACGGCAAACAAAATCCCTGACTTATGCCTAAGCGGAAGCGAAATAAAATCCTTGAGCGCCTCATTCGCCTCATTCGACTCACGCGGCTCAGGATAGACAAGCTTGTTCCTGATTTTGTGACCGCAGCGGTTAAAATACTCCATCTGCAGACTGTACGAAGGGAAATAAATCGCCGCATTTCCTTTCACCTTCGCAAACTCTAAAATACAGCGCTCGATATTTGCCATATTTTCTGCACTCTGACGCCGCGAAAATGCAGTAGTAATATCTGAAATCCCGATAACCAGCCTGTTCTCCTTCGGAAACGCATTAGAAAGCGACAGCGTTTCAACCGGCATCTCTTCAAAGTAGTAGCGTCTGTACGCATCAACCGGCGAAAGCGTTCCGCTGATAAGAACAGCCGCCGAATGCTTTGAGGTCAACTCCTGCAGCCGACCTGCGGGGTCAATATTTCTGACCTCAAGCGTTATCGACTCGTCATCTTTCGTATACACGGTAAGAAACGCCGGATTTGTTGCCGAGCGGTACAGCCGGATTAAAAACTCTGCAAGTTTTTCGATGGCAGACTCGCGGAAGTCGCCTTTTTCGATGGACTGCTTGCATAGTTCCTCCTGAATCGCGATAATGTCTTCTAACAGCGACTCCGGCTTTTCATAAAGCGACCCTCTGATAAGGAAGCGGTTGAAAATCGCCGGGTCAAACCAGTCTTCAACCTCGGTTGAGCGTCTGAGTCCGTCAATGAACTGTGCAATGCGGGGCAAAATGTGACGAACCGCATCCGAACCTCTGACTTTTCCTTTCAGCGATGAAAGTTCGATGGCAGCTGCCTCGACATCTGTTTCACGGATTCTGATGCTTTCGATGCTTTGAATGACGTCGCCTAAGTTGTGTGCTTCGTCGAGTAAGAGAATGACTTTTTCTTCTTCGCATCCGAGATTTACATAGAGCTGTTCTCTGATGTCGTCATTGAATAAGTGGTAGTAGTTGCAGATAACAACATCCGCCCCTCTTGCCGCGTTGAGCATCATATCATACGGGCAGACGTTTCCTGCGTAGCTTAAAAGGTCAGCGGGCTGCACGACCTGTTTTTGTGCGGCATCGGATTTTTTCCGCAGTTCGGGCGATGGTACGAGGCGTTTTCCTCCTTCTTCGGCTTGTACGAAGATTCGGCTGTGGACATAGTACGGGCAGATTACGGGGTGGTCTTTTTCCTGTTTTCTAATCTGGTTCTGGATTTCTTTGTCCGCTGCCGGAACGTATGAGCCGCGGTCTGCCCGTTTCTGCATTAATGAGGTGGTAAAGGCTTTTACGGATTCACATTTGCGGTAGGTATCGCCGAATCCGCCTAAGGGGCACATTTTTCCTTTGCCGATAAGATAGGTGAATTTGAGGTTCGGGCGTTTTTTTCGTCTGATGAGTTCGAGTTCGCGGGTGAATATCTGGAGCTGCGAGATGGTTCTTACGGCGATGAGGATTTTTCTGCCGTCTGCTTTTGCAAGAAGAGATGCGATTACTGATGATTTTCCGCAGCCGGTCGGGGCGTCTATCATGAGGACTTTGTTTTGTGAAACCGCTTCTGCTGCTTTTTCGAGCATTTCCTGCTGATTTTTTCGGTAGCTTTGGTAGGGGAAGAAGTCAGAGATTTCCGGCATGGCTATTGTGTAGTATATTGGTTATGAAATGATTAGTAGGTATCTGTTTGGGGGGTGCTGTGTGAGTAAAATGGTGATAAAAGAGCAATCGGAAAAACGCGGTTGTTTTTTGGCGTTTCATGGGTTCAGCATGAAACATACGCCCGCGTTTTGATTTCGCAAATATATGTACAATAGTATTAGCTGTCGTACAATTTATTCACATCATACGTGAACTGCATCGGCTGATGAATTTGCAACAAGATATTTCTATCTGATATTGCACAGTTA
>JAKSOD010000111.1 GCA_024405755.1 Clostridia bacterium | reverse complement strand
ACGGAGTACACAAACTCTTTGATTTCATCTGTAATATGCGGAATGACCTGTACTGTCGATCCGAGATACTCGCCTCTGCGCTCCTTGTTCAGAACATTCCAGTAGACCTTGCCGGTCGTCAGATTCGAATACTTGTTCAGATCTTCATCGATGAATCTCTCATAATGGCCAAGGTCAAGATCCGTTTCTGCACCGTCTTCCGTAACATAAACCTCACCATGCTGGTAGGGGCTCATGGTTCCCGGATCCACATTGATATATGGGTCAAGCTTTTGTGCGGCTACTTTAAGCCCTCGCGCTTTCAATAGTCTTCCGATAGATGCAGCGGTTATGCCTTTTCCCAAACCGGAGACCACGCCTCCGGTTACAAAAATATACTTTGTCATTTTTTTCCTCTTGATTCTATTCATTCAACAGTAACCGACTATTCTACACATAATGAACCGCTGTTTTGCTTACTCCCACTCCACCGTTGCAGGCGGTTTTGACGTGATATCATAGACCACGCGGGATATACTCTTGACCTCGTTCGTAATGCGGCTGCTTGCTCTTTCCAATACTTCGTACGGCAGTCTTGTCCACTCTGCGGTCATAAAATCATCGGTTGAAACTGCCCGTAATGCCACCGTATATCCATAGGTTCTTGCATCACCCATCACGCCGACAGATTTTGAATCCATCAAAACAGCAAAGTATTGATTTGTCATCGTTTCCAGATGGGCTCCTGCAATTTCTTCCCGGAAAATGGCATCTGCTTCCTGCAGAATTTCCAGTTTTTCTTCTGTAATCTCACCCAAGACTCGCACGGCAAGGCCCGGACCTGGGAACGGCTGCCGCCAAACCAGTTCATGCGGAATGCCCAGCTTTTCACCAACCTCACGAACCTCGTCCTTGAAAAGATCACGAAGCGGCTCAACGATCTCATCAAAAGAGATCACATCCGGAAGTCCGCCAACATTATGATGACTCTTGATGACTGCCGAATCACCCTTTCCGCTTTCGATCACGTCCGGGTAAATCGTTCCCTGCGCCAATACCTGTATTTCACCGAGCTTCTTAGCCTCGTCTTCAAACACTCGGATAAATTCTTCTCCGATGATTTTTCGCTTTTGCTCAGGTTCTGTCACTCCCGACAATTTGGAAAGAAATCTATCTTGCGCATTGACGCGTATAAGTGACATTCCGAATCGATCACGGAAAGTCTGTTCAACAAAATCGCCTTCATTTTTTCGCAAAAGTCCGTGATCCACAAAAACACAAACAAGATTTTCGCCGATCGCCTTATGCAGCAGGACAGCAGCAACCGAAGAATCCACGCCACCCGATAAAGCAAGAAACACTTTTTTGCCTTTTAACTTCCAATGAAGATTATCTACTGTTGAACGGATAAAATCGTCCATTTTCCAGTCGGCATGGCATCCACATATTTCAAACAAAAAGTTTTTTAGGATCTGCTTTCCGTAATCAGTATGAGTCACTTCGGGATGAAACTGGACACCGTATAGTTTTCTTTCTGCATCGCACATGGCCGCGTACGAACATTTATCAGTATGTGCGACACCTACAAAGTGCTCCGGCAATTGACTGATATAATCCGTATGGCTCATCCAACATATGCTTTCAGAAGGCACATCCTTAAACAAAGGACTACAGTTAACACAGACTTTTGTTTTTCCGTATTCGCTGGAGCTTTCAGCACTGCTGACAGTTCCTCCAGCCATATACGCCATGAGCTGATCTCCGTAACAGATGCCCAAAATGGGAATACCCAAATCAAGTACTGCCGAATCATAATGAGGGGAAGTCTTGTCGTAAACGCTGTGCGGACCGCCTGTGAAAATGATGCCTGCATAACCAGCCCTTCTGATCTCAGCAACCGTTATTTTGTTATATGGCTTGATTTCGGCATAAACATGGTGTTCGCGCACTCGGCGAGCAATCAACTGGTTATACTGTCCGCCGAAATCCAATACAAGAATCTTTTCCATGCATCGACTCCCTTTATAGCGTGATTTCCGAAGAACCGGTGGAAATGTCGGTAATAAGCGAGTTTATCTTTTCAATCAGTATCATTACCTGTTCCGGACATCTTCCGATGTATAAATTCGGATCGAGTAAATGCTCCATTTCTTCTTTTGACAAACTGAATTCCGATTCTGAAGAGAGCCTTGAAAGCAGGTCGCATTCTTCACCGTTTTTCATTTTGGCAGTTGCTTCCATAGAGCAGCGCCGGATAATCT
>JAKSOD010000110.1 GCA_024405755.1 Clostridia bacterium | reverse complement strand
TCCTTTAAACCCCTGAAAAACCAATATATACGCTAACTGTGCCCCACGAATACAGACCCCCAAGTAAACACTCTGCAAAACGCCATGGAAACAAAGGCGGAGATAAAACGTTCCGCCGTCGTTTGGACAAAGACAGAGCGCCGCGAAAAGCAAAACCAAAGTCACTCGGATTAGAACTGACCAGAAAAGACAGCATCCATGCAAAACTGCAGAAACAGCTCTACTGGTGTCCGAAATGCAACATCCCGCTGACGGCAAAAACCTGCGCATGTGACACCCAATCAATAAAAATCGAACTGCAGCAGCCGTTTGATGTCCGCCCCGCGCTCAAAGCAGACTATGACCTTATCCTAAAAACCCTGAAAAACCGGTTCGGCGACCGCGTAACCCTTCCAAAGATTCTTGTCTTAAATAAAGCCGGCGGACTTGACAGAAACGACCTGATAATTGCAAACGGCATCAGGTTTGCATGGTTCTCATTCAACCCTGCCCTTCGCAGATTTGCAATCGACATCGAGGCAGAAGCACTGCCCTTCCTCGCGGAAAAAGCAGATAAAGGAATCATCCGCTTAGAAGATGCCGCCGTTGAAATTCCGGACGGCAGACTCGGCGGAAAAAAGATTTCCATAAAACCGCAAACAATCGAAGACGGTGTTGTCATCATCAGATACAAATCAAAGTGGGGAACAGGAATTCTGAAAGGCACATCTCTGAAAATAAAAGAACTGGGAGCACTTGAACCCGCAAAACAGCTGCCCAATCCCGACTGGAGTGAAGCTGCTTCTAAAAACGCATTCCACATCAAAAACATGGAACGAACCGCTGTTCGTGAAATCCGGCAGAACATATCCCTTCGTCCGCAGATAAACTGCTCGTTTTCCGGAGGAAAAGACAGTACGGCGGTCTGGAACATCGCACAAAAAGCCGGAGTTTCCAAGGCGTTTTTCATCGACACCGGGCTTGAGTTTCCGGAAACAATTGAGTTTGTGAAAAAGCAGAACGTAGAGTTCATCGAAAAGGCAGGAAACTTCTGGCAGGCGGTTGAAAAAGCAGGTCCGCCCGCAAAAGACCACCGCTGGTGCTGTAAACTGCTCAAATTAAATCCGGTAAAGATTCACTTAAATGAAATTGGTTCGTGCCTTACGGTTCAGGGAAATCGCTGGTATGAGTCATGGAACCGTGCGGAACTCGAAGCAGTCAATCAGAATCCAAACAATCCTCTGCAGTTAAATATCTCGCCGATACGTTCATGGCGGGCGCTTGATGTCTTCTATTACCTCTGGCTCAAAGAGATTCCCTATAACCCGCTCTATGAGATGGGCTATGAACGAATCGGCTGTTATTTATGCCCTGCAATGCTTGAATCTGAACTTGAAACGATGCATCAGACGCATCCGAAGATGGCAGAACGCTGGGATGAGTTTTTGAACCGCTGGTCTCAGGCAAAAGGTCTTCCGCCGGAATTTATTCAGTGGGGACTTTGGAGATGGAAAGAACTGCCGCCGAAGATGAAAGAGTTGATTCGTGATAGCGGCATTGATGTAACTGAGACTCCTGTTAAGCGCAGTACGCCGGCGTCAGTTGCCGCTCTTATGCCGGAACACCAACGTGGAGATATTGTAGATGACAGCCCCTCAGAACCTCCAGCCGCTGAGCCGGCGGTTCCGGCGCTCGACATCGAAAAGATTCGCTCTGATTTCCCGATGATAGGAGAATACATCTATCTCGATAGCGGGGCTACATCGTTTTCACCGCGTCAGGTCTTAGATGCCGCATACGCATTTGATACCACATGCCGCTCGAATGTCGGGCGCGGTGTTCACCGTCTATCCAGAATTGCGACGCAGAAATACTGGCACGCTCACCAGAAGGCTGCAGAGTTTATCAACGGAGCAGAAGGAACGCTTGTCTTTACCAAAAACTCAACGGAAGCACTCAATATCGTTGCCCGCGGTTTTGCATTCTCGAAAGGAGATGTGGTCGTAAACACCATTCTTGAACACCACTCAAATATTCTTCCCTGGCGTTCGCTTAGCCGAAACGGTGTTATCTTAAAGACCGTCGGCATCAAAGATGACCTCTCGCTCGATTTAGATGAACTCAGACGTTTCCTCGACGAAGGAAACGTGAAGCTGGTTTCCGTCTGTCACGTATCAAATGTCACAGGAACCGTCAATCCGATTCAGCAGATTGCAGAACTCTGTCATGCCCACGGCGCAAAACTCTGTGTGGACGCAGCCCAGTCAGTTCCGAAGATGAAAGTTGATGTGCAGACGTTAGG
>JAKSOD010000011.1 GCA_024405755.1 Clostridia bacterium | reverse complement strand
TAATATTATATATTGTTTTTTGGTGTTTGTCAATAGAAACGGCGAAAAAACCAAGGGCATGGATCAAATTTCCTAAATCCGTTCAAGGGTGCAAAGGCTTAACGAGCTTTTGCATCCTTGATTTTTTTGTTTATCTTTGCTTAGTCCTTTTCAAAAAGTGCCCATCTGGCAGGTAGACGGGCATGTAGATGTATTACTGTTTTTTCCACTTTTCATAAATGGAGCGTATTCTCTGAATATCCTTTTCCGGGTCCGGTGAAAAATAAACGTGTCTTTCTCTGAAGGCGGATACGATCTTATCAAGAAACCGACGGTTACTTTTATTCTTCTCGCGTTCAAGGCAGACGTACGTAATACCGTGCTGAGAACAGATTTTGCCTTTGATATATTTTCGCTTCTTTCCTTCCCCGGTGCGTTCTCCGAAAAAATCCACCGCAAGATGAATCTCCGGGACGTATACGCTGATGGGGAGTCCGGTCGGCTCATCGCCGTCAAACTGACCTTTCAAGCCCAGAGCTTTCAGGTAGTACATAAAAGCGAAATACGGAAATGCCTCGTTGAATTCCGACTCGCAAATAAGGCACCCCTGATGTTCAATCGCACGGTCACAGATCCTTGCTTTCCATTCGTGTCCGCAGGAACCTCGCCACCAAACAATATACATCGAATTACGGGTATGTTCCGTCGGACGCATCGGGCGTGCAAGCTTTTCGTTCTTTTCGTAATTCCATTCCTTGCAGAGTTTGGGATCGGTTGTCAGAAGATCGTTGTTTCCGGGAATCGTGTGATATTCGGAACAGGCGGGACAGATAAGCCCTTTGACTCGGGAACTGATAACCGCTTTATATTCAAGGCCGCAGTCGGGGCATTTCCACCAAACGTTCTCCGTTGATTTTGGGCTGACGGAAGAAGGTGACTTTGCGTTCTTTCCAGACCATTCCGACGCCAGCTTGGGGAAAAGGGTAGTCAGGTCATTGAAACCCGGCCATACTCTCTGCCCCACGCAATACGGGCACTGACTTCCGTCAGCTCTGTCGGCGACACGGGCCTTCCACTCGTGACCGTGACGGCACTTCCACCATACGTTTCTCGGGGAATGCGCCCCAATGCTTTCGGGCTTCAGCGTTCTGTTCCTTTCGGACCATTCGGCAGCAAGAATTGGTGATTGAGACGCAAGGTCGTTGAATCCCGGCAAAATTCTGTTACTTGAGCAATATGGACATCCTGCACCGGAAGAACGGGAATGGGGACTTGCAAGCCATTCGTGACCGCATTTTCCTTTCCACCAAACCTTTCGGTTGGAGCCGTATGTAAGCTGATCCGGTGTCAGCGGAAGGTTTTTATCCGACCACTCGGCAACCAAATCGGGGAGCATTTCACTGACCGTGTTTGGCATGGTCAGACCTTGACACGATGCTTCCTGCCCAGCTTCAGAACCGCTGCCAGCATCTCGTTAATATCTTCAGTTGGCTTTCCGTCACGAATTGCACAGTTGCGGGCAACAAGCAGACACTCACGAAGTGTTTTCAGCTGTGCTTCGTCAATGGTCAGAAATCTGTGTTCATCTTTGAATTTCATATAAGAAGACCTCCGTACAATCATTTCACAATAATTATACGGAGGTTTGTGATTTATAGCAAATGTGCGATTAAAGATTTAGAAAAACTGGAATTTGTTGGGGTGCAGGGTACGCGCTTTTCTGAAGAAAAGCTGCGCAAAAGACTTTGGGAGAATTTTTCCATTTTCCGCCGGATATTCACGCCAAACCGGGAGTTGTTAAGGGAAAGTATGCTATAGAAACCGCATCAGCACTTTTTCGCTTCAGCCACTAATTGATTTATGCGATCTTGTACTGCGGCACAATGCTCGACGAACAAAACCTTATGTTTACCGACATCGGTCATAATGGTTATGCTCCCCCATTTCAACTCTCTTTTATATCTGTTGGTGTTTTTATAAGTAACACCAAGAATGGAATCTAACGGAATTATTCTGTTTTTTGGCAGTACAATCGAATTTTCGTCATCGGACAGAATTATCAATTCATTAGGCATTGATGAATACATGATTGAAAAAATAATGCACAATACAACCGGGCCTAAACCAATCAAAATTATTTTTGTGCTGTGTAACAGTATGCCGACAACGAAAGCAACAATTCCTATTGCTGTTATACTCAAGCAATACTTTACGACGGTATGCTCTTTATTAGCTATGACTTTTTTCATAAATTACTTCCACCAATTCTGATTTGGATAAATCTTTTCAAGAAAATTATAACACATAATCGTGTTTTTTTCAATACATACCGAGCGACCGATTATCACTCGGTTAAATGAGCGTTCTGTCAAGCAGGAAATCTATGACACCGATGTTTAAGACTCCTTTGTCGTCGTACCAACGCTTGCGAATATCCTGACGGACAATGATTTTCGGGAAAGAGTCTCCGGTGAGACCGAAAGGTTTATTCTCCGATTCGATTTTACTGTCTGATTCAAAAGCATAAGCGGATTGGATATAAACCTTCTTGCCGCCGAGCGTTGCAACGAAGTCAATCTCTCTCGGCACTTCCACTGAGCGATTTTTGTTGTCCTTTTCGAGTGAATAGACAACACCGACATCAACGCTGCAGCCACGGATGCGAAGATCGTTATAAATGATATTTTCCATGATGTGTGTCATTTCCTGCTGGCGGAAGCCTATCCGTGCATTTCTGAGGCCCAAATCTTCACAGTAATATTTGTTCGGAAAATCGAAATAATTTTTGCCCTTCACATCGTATCGCTTGCATTCTTCAAAGAGATATGCATCGGAAAGATTTCCCATATACGAGCGAACAGTGTTGCCGGAAACGGTGTCCTCGCCGATGAGTTTTTGTCTCGAGTTCAAAGCGTTTGCAACGTTTGTGGGATTGGTAAGAGAACCGACGGACGAGCAAAGTAAGTCAAGAATTGAAGACAGAATGTCCTCGCGTTTGATTTTCTTGCGCTCTACAATATCCTTCAGGTATACCTCCGAGAAGAGTGAACGCAGATAATCCATTTTGGATTTATCATCCGGGCGTGATAGAACGAGCGGCATACCGCCGTAGAAGGCGTAGTTGTCAAAGGCCTCGTATTTGTCCCCGCCGACAGCGGAATAATATTCGGAAAAGCTCAGCGGATGAACGCGAATCTCGTCACTTCGGCCCCTAAATTCGGTAAGAATATCGCTGGAAAGCATCTTCGAATTGCTTCCGGTGACGTAGATATCGAGATTCGGAATTGATTTCAGATCGTTCAGAGCATCGTAAAACGTAATCTTCTTACCGTTGGGATTATAAGGATTCGGAATCTCATCGGACATCTGGATTTCATCTATGAAAAGATAATATGGTTCGTCTTTTCCGCTGACAAGATTACGAACTGCCTTGGCAAGATCGAGAGGATTACGGTACCGAATATCTTTGGCAAGATCCAGTTCGTAAGACAGAATATGCGCCTCGTCGGTTTTGTTTGCGAGCAAATATTTTTTGAAAATTTTTCCGAGCAGATATGATTTGCCGCAGCGGCGAATACCGGTAATTACTTTTACCTGACCATCCCACATAAAAGATATAAGTTGGTTCAGATAGGAATCACGATTAATCTCCATAACAGCCTCCGTTGAAAACCTCTATTGTATACAATGCAACTTTTCAACAAGTATTATACACCAAGAATCCCCAAAAGTCAAGGTCTTGTTGAAAACTTCGTTAATTTACAAGGATACTTTTCAGCGAGAACCCCAAATACTCTGAAAATCAATTCTTCCGTGCAGGTATTAATGGCATCAAAATTAAGAGCGTCATAAATATTCTCGTCAATCCTGTTGCCCGAGCAATACGGACAACCTGCACCGTCAGAACGGGAATGGGGACTTGCAAGCCATTCGTGACCGCATTCTCCTTTCCACCATACCTTTCGGTTGGAGCCGTATGTAAGCTGATTCGGTGTCAGCGGAAGATTTTTTTCTGACCATTCAGCCACCAGCCCGGGAAGCATTTCGCTGACCGTGTTTGGCATAATCAAATCTTGACGCGATGCTTTCTGCCAAGCTTCAGAACCGCTGCCAGCATCTCGTTAATATCTTCAGTAGGCTTTCCGTCACGAATTGCACAGTTGCGGGCAACAAGCAGACACTCACGAAGTGTTTTCAGCTGTGCTTCGTCAATGGTCAGAAATCTGTGTTCATCTTTGAATTTCATATAAGAAGACCTCCGTACAATCATTTCACAATAATTATACGGAGGTTTGTGATTAATAGCAAATGTGCGATTAAAGATTTAGAAAAACTGAAATTTGTTGAATTCTGTTAAGCTCAAATCACTTCAAAAATTAGTAATGCGCCGATGACATTGATAGCAACGTTCGCACACGCATGTGTAATATAGCTTGCCAAAATACTTTCGAACTTTTCGGAAAGCCATTGTAAAAATAATCCCACAGCGGCAAGACCGACAATACATAACACAAAAATTAATGGGTTAAACCAGGTGATGAAAATTCCTATATGATAGAGAGAGAATAAGACAGCGCTGAATACTCTGCCAAGCCACTTGTTCGGAAATATCCCGCTGACAAAGCCTCTGAAAAAACTCTCCTCTAGGAATGAATTGCAGAGGATGATGTACAGAAAGACAAAGATACAGTTTTCTTTAGTCAGCTTTTCCTTGGTAACTAAACTTTGCCTGATATTTTGAAGATCCAAAAAACCTCTGAAAACGAAAAATGCAATTGTCATTCCGGCGAAGAAACAAAGCATACAGATTAAAATCGGTTTTATGTTTTTTATCTTATGAAAGCGAATTACATCGGTATATTTTTGACGAGTGAACACTTTATAAAGGAGAATCGCGCCCATAAAAGACAAAACTTTGACCGCGCTTTTCAAAGCATATCCCGGTTGGAATACTTGTTCTGTGACAAATACAATTATTACAGCCATCAATGCCAGAGTAATTCCGATGGACAATTTCTGTTTCTTATTCATAGTGGGTAATTCCTCAAATTCTGATCTGGATTAATGGATCAGGCATTGTAATACTTCTCTATCCCGCCAAAACCCTTGATCAGCTTGTTTTCGCGGGTTTTGGCGAGAAAGCTTTTCAGCCGCTTTTCAAATTCTTCCGGACGCTTCCGGGAGGCCTCAATATACGCGACGCGGATGCGTTTGTAGGAATCCGATAATCCCTGATAGTTTTTCCACGCCGTCTCATCGGCGCGGATCGCGTCGAGAATATCCTCCGGGAACACGTATTCCGCCTCAATGATTTCCGCGACGGTCTGTCTGACCTTTGGATGGATCAGGCCCTGCCCGTCGAGCCATATCAGCCGTTCGATGTTCGGTCGGGAATAATAGCTGAAATCCTTGCGCGGCGTAAAACGTCGTATACCGTGTTTCTCATCAATGTGCCCTGTGGTGCTGTCGATCCAGCCAAAGCAAAGTGCTTCTTCGACGGCATCGTTATAGGACAGCGACGGTTCTCCGGAATCCACGGAAGGAAAAACAAACCATATTTCTGATTTTGTTTCAAAGTGTTCGGCAAGCCAGTTCCGCCACTCTTGCCGGTCGCTTGTGTAAAACGTTTCTTTAGTTTTCATACGCATATCAATCAAGCAGACCGTATTGTTTGTACTTGTCCAGAATCATCTTATAGAGCATTCGGTTCCCGAAATACTGCCTGTAAGTCGCGGTTTTTTCTTTCACGGCGGCTTTCAGCTTTTCCATTTCCGACTGCTCATATTCCGCCTGTCGTTTGATATCCGCAAGCATTTTTTCAAAAGCTTCAATACGTTCCATGATACCGTTATTCTCCCGCAATACAATGATAATTGGCGTACTTATAAGTAATATTATAGCAGAAGATTGCGGGAAAATCAATCTGTTTAGCTGAGGAAAAAGAACCTCCGAACAAATATTCCATTCATTCGGAGGCCTTTCGGTGGAGCTATCTTGCTACTTCTACCGTAGCAGTCTTAACCTCCTTGACCGTTCCACAGAGTTTCCGGTACTCATCCAAAGAAATCAGTCCGGCTTTGAAATCCATATAGTTTGCCGCAGTCTGAGCATCCTTGATTGCTTTGACCAGCGTATCCGGCTTATCCCTGATTGCCTGAATCCAGGATTGAACGTATGCCTTGTGGTTATTGATGTGTTCGGGCGTTGCAGCCGTATTCAGATCATATCCCATAAAAGCCGAGCAGATTTCGGCGACCAGTTCTTCGTAGGCATATTCTGCTGAGCCAAAGAACGATCCCTGGATTCTGTCGAGCCTTGAGGGATGACCGGAGCTGTGACTAAGTTCATGGAGTGCCGTCGCGTTATAGGCATATTCACTGCCAAACGATTCCGGCGTAGGGAGATGGATCTGATCTTCAGACGGTGAATAATACGCTCTGTCTCCGCCGTCGTTGAAAATCGGCACGCCCATTCCGACAGACAACCGTGTAATCAGCTCGTCTGCGGTAATGTCCTCGTTCTGAACAACAGTAAGCTCCGGCATTCCTTCCACGTCGCGTGCATTGAAAACTCCGGTGTATCTTGAAATCAGGCCAAAGTCACTTTCCTCACGTCCGTTCTTTACGTCCTCTCTGAACTGTTCCCATGTGACCGCTTTGTGCTTCACCGTGTCAAACGGCATCCAGTACTCAACGTAGGTTGCCTGAGAGCCCTTTTTCAGATGCCATTTTTCCTTCGGATGATATTTGCCGTCGTTGTCCATGATCTGGACCATCGTCACCCAGCGGGGATCGTCGTAGCCTTTGAGCATGGAAACGAGCGAAAGCCAGAAGGCGTTGCATCCGCGGTAACAGGCTTTGGTAATGCCGTTATGCGGCGCGCCGCCGCCCTGCCCGACCCAGTCTTTCTTCCATTCAAGGCCGCGTTCTTCAAGAACGTGTACGAATGCGTCCGCCATCTCGGCACGGAATTCGTCTTTATTCTTCGGTTTCCGGCTCATCGCAAAGCGCCTCCTTTTCCTCGTGAGTCAGCGTTTCTTCATCGATGAAAATAATATCCTTTGCCATCCGATCACCTCACATCGCAGGAATGGGGACTTGGCTGTTCCGGTTCCTCGGGAAGACGGTATTTGTTGATTTCAGCCATGTCAAAGCGGTATTCGGGATAGGTGCAATAACCGCTGCGACCGATTCGTCCGGTGGGCTTGCCGAGTTTGTATTTCTGAATCAGCGCTTCAACGTCACCGAAATTGTTCGTGTCAACAAAGGCACAATCTCTGTCGGTGAGATAATCCGGGAGGTTCACGGTAATGTTTGAAAACGGCTCAATATCCGTATCGGTCACCGAATACGCTTCAAGCGCGATCCCGCCCCCAAAGCAGTAAGAATCGACTCCGATGCAGAGATTGTAATCATGCCCCCAGGATGAAAACTGAAGGTACTGAATATCCGGGGCACTTTTCTGTTTTGCCGAAAGATGATCTTCGATCACCCAGTCGGGAATGTCGATCAGTTCATTGAAATCCAGATACGGAAGCAGGTTATCTACGTAATCGGCGAGAGATTTGCTTTCCTGCACCGCGATGACTTCATTGTCGAAATAGAACTCCGTTTGGTGCTCGATAAGATTGGCGTAGACCTGGATTTCATGTTCGTCATCGCCTACCGTCGTATATCCGATCCCGATTTTTTTCAGATTGCTGAAATCAGCTGGATGGTCAAATTCCTCTTTGCAGTACGCATTGATCAGATCTCTTGCCTGAAACATCAGCTGGATCTTTTCAACAGTACCGTTCGTAAGTCCGATTGCATCCGGCTCGCTCTCAAACTTTTCTTTGGCAATGTCATATGAGTAGTCACCGTAATCGGTGCAGTACTGTTTGCATTCTCCGCCGATATAATCAAACACCTCGGTAGGCTCAAAGTCGGTTTCGGGACCGATTTCTTTCTTGCCGAGAGCCTCGTTCAGTAGTTCCATATCAAAGATATTGGTCACGAACTGATCTCCGCTGACGGCATCTCTTGACAATATCCACGGCGTGTTCGGGACTGTAGAAATGCTCCTCCGCCTTTTCGATATGACCGTTCGTATAGGTGATCGCCACGTCGTCCCAGCCGTTGATGTTGATTTCTTCAATGTCATCACGCCCGAGATACTGGGTGAGAACCGAATACTCCGCCATTTCCGAATACAGCTTTGCCGAAAGCTCGGAGAAGCTGTAACCGTCCACCGTATAGCCGGTATCGCGGAGATACTTGTCGATATACGTTTTCAGCTGACCGACTTTGTTTTTGTCGCTGAGTGCCGCCGCATAGTTCTGGGAAATATACTCCTGCACCATGTGCAGCAAAACGACAAAGTCAATCTCTTTTGCCATTCAGCTCACCTCCTCAGTTCTCTTCGGGAGTGTTACCGTATTCGATCAGTGCCTTGGCGATGGACTCAACGACCTTACAGTAGTCTCCGTCATGAAGCTTTTCGGAAAGCGCTCCGGTGATCATCTGCTGCTTGAGGGGTCTGGAATACGGAAGAACAAAATCCATATCTCCGAAATGCGTTTTCGTCTCGTCAATCGGCAGATAGAGATCGTTGTCCATGATGTTCATGACCTTCAGCTTTTTGCCTTCGACGGTCACAAACTGATTCACGCAGGAGGCGTAATACACCATGCTGCGGATATCCGGATTGAAGAGCTGAACGGCGACGTCGCAGTCGCGCTTGGCGATTCTCGAAATGAGATCCTCCTCGGAGCAGGTACAGTCGATCACGATATAATCCGCCGTGTCTCTCATGGCGGCGAAGAACTGCCCGACCTTGTCATCGGTGAACTGGGGGTACGAATACTTGTTTTCGCCCAGTTTGAAGCCCAGGAAGGCGAAATTCAGCATTGTACGGGTGTTGACGAACTGGCGCATCAGGTCTTCCTTAAAGATGTCAGTCTTGTCCAGCGCCGCGCCTACCGAGTGCAGATCCACGTCCTTGCAGTTGGGGAAAAGATATCCGAGAGAAGGCGTTTCAAGGTCCGGCGAGAGGAAAAGCACCGAGGTGCCTTTCTTCTGCCAGTAGATCTCCTGGGCAATTTTCAGAGCTGCGGTCGTCTTTCCGGAATTTGGGCCGCCGCATACCGCGATGATCTTACTCATTGCCGATGGCCTCCTCTACGTCATAATAGTCCGCTCTGCCGTTGATGATATCGTTCGCTCTCTTGATGATATCGTTTCCGGAGTCGGAGTCGTCGGTTTCCTCACTTTCCGTGTTTTCTTCTTCAGCCAGGTCGATGAAATACTGCTCCTGTGCCTCAAGGAATTTGTTTGCCGTTTTGGCATCTCCTCTGTAAACAAGTGCCGCGTGGATCGTCGACGTCTCCTCGTATTCGGCAAGGAGCTTTGCCTGAGTGGTGTTCACGAGAAGGGTGATCGTCTCGGGAGTCTCATAGGTGCCGTCGTCATTCTTGACCACGTTGTCCTGATCGACGCCGCCGACGGTAGTCGTGGTAATGACCCTCACGTAGGTGAGAGCGCCGGGGATCACGGATCTCTGGGTATCGTCGTCAACCACGACAAGAGAAACGATGTCACCGTTCTCAAGCTTGTTAAACATACGATAATACCTTTTTAACCTTTCTTTTTTGTGTTATGGATTTGTTTTTTGGGAGTGGTTCTATCAGCCCTTGTAATTAAAGAGGTCAGTGACCTTCTGAGTTACAGTGGGCATGATGGTGGTGTTGAAAAGGGTGTACAGACCTGCGAGGAGCAGCGCACCGATGACGACGGCAATGAGGATCTTGACGCCGGAGTCGACGTAGCCTTCTGCCTTCTTGGATTCGAGAGTGGTCTTTGCCTTGATAGCAAGGGAGTTGATGCCATTCTTAATCTTGGTGAGCATGTTTTTGTACCGTATTTAACCTTTCTTTTTTGTGTTTAATTTTTTGTGGATCAGGCCTGTTCGGAGACCTTGGCTTCGTATGCGGCGATAACCGCGTCTTCCATTGCTTTTCTAGCTTCGGAAGTGATGGGGTGGAAAACGTCTTTGCGTTTCTCGTTGCCGTCCTTGTCCTTATAGCTTTCAAAGGGCATTCCCATAAAGGTACCCTTATCCGTCTTGATGACACGGACGTTGTGAACAGCGTAATCGCCGTCCATGGTAACGGTTGCAGTTGCCTTAAGAGGCAGACCGTTATCGATCAGCTTGTGAATCTTCACGTCGAAAGTCATGTCGGGATAACCTCCTTCCCTGAATAGTCACCTGCTATATCTGAGGAGAAGTTATCTCGAATTTTCACGTTGTTTCTGCAGGTATTTTTTGTAGTACTCAAGCGCCTTTACGACGTAATCCTCGGCCATCTGCGGTGTGTAGTCGGTCGGAATCAGGGGCGAAAGCCTTTCGTACTTGAAATTATATTTCGGACGCTGATTGGGCTTGTCCTCATCCATGATGTCCCGGATACATTCATAGGTGGCATAGCCTTCTTCATACGCCCGGCGTATACGGATCGCCTGGTCGTGGGACGGAGTCGCGTCCGTCTCAAGAATTCGGTCCATAACGTTTCTTTGAGTTTCTTCGTCCACATAGCTGAGTTCCACAGCCGGACGGAGCTTCATACGGCCATCATCGACAACCTCCTGAAGCTCGGAGGTGAGTTCGGTAAGGCGAATAAGACGATAGATTTGCGCTTGCCCATCACCGTTTTCGTCAGCAAGTAACGAAGCAGATTTGGTTCCCTTTAAATTGTTATCCACTGGAGAACCATTTTCTTTGGATGGCCTGCCCGGCAATCTCTTGATAGCCTCAAGCTTCATTTTGTACGCTCTGCCTTTTTCGCAGGGAGAGATGAACGAACGCTGCGCGTTGCTGTCGACCATCAGGATGATGGCTTCGTCTCTCGTACATTCAAGGACATCGCACTTTACCGTTTCGATGCCGAGAAGCTCGCATGCGTGTTTTCTTCTGTGGCCGGAGATGATCTCATATCTGCCGCTGTCATCGTCTTTCTGACGAATGAGGAGCGGGGTGATGACTCCGCGTTCACGGATGCTTTCCTTCAAGGCGTCCATATCCTCGTCATCCTTTACAAGATAAGGATGATCCGGAAAGTCGTCGATTTCGGAGAGCGGGATCTCGTAGATCTTCTTCAGCTTGTTTTCAGCGCGTCCCGCGTCATCCATGAACATCTCATCGTACGCCGCACTGAAGTCGAACTTTGTTTTTTGCTTCAATTTCCAATACCTCCTTTGTCAGATTCCGATAAGCATCGGCAACCTTGCAACCGGAGTCGAAAGCGAAAATGCTCTGACACTGCAGATTGGCGGATGAAACCTTAACGGAAGACGGGATGACCGTATCAAATACATTCAGCCTGGTTCCAAGTGAGTTCCGGATGCTTTCGATCACGAAGCGGTCATTAACCGTCCGTGCGTCCACCATAGTAAAAAGGACCCCGTCGATCTTCAGGTTCGGATTGATCCCTCGCTGCACCCGTTTGTAGGTATGAAGCAAAAGGTCCAGACCTTTGGTCGATAAGATCCTCGGCTGTGAGGGAACGATGATACTGTCTGCCGCTACCAGTGCGTTGATCGGCAAAATGCCAAGGGACGGCGAACAGTCAATCAGGATATAATCGTAATTGACTCTGACCTGGTCCAAATACGTTTTAAGCACATATTCGCGGCTCATGGTATTGAACAAAGCTGATTCAACACCGGACAGTTCTATGTTGCTCGGCATCAGATCGACGCCTTCCTCACAGTGGATAAGCCCGTAGTCGTCGGGAAAAGGTTCGTCTTCCATTATTCCGGTCATTACCGTTGCAAGTGTTACATCCAGTTCGTCCGGCTTCGTTACGCCGAGACTGATGGACAGCGAGCCTTGCGGATCTTCATCTACAAGAAGCACTCTCTTTCCAGATTGTACAAGCCCCACACCGAGGTTCAGGGCTGTGGTGGATTTACCGGTTCCGCCTTTCTGATTCTCAATTGCAATGATCTTGCACTTGTTCATCGGTTTGTACCTCCTGTTAAATTATTGAACCGGTTATCTTGCGTCCTGAGACTTGCCTTCGGACTTCTTCTCGGGTTCGCTGATTTCCTGGATCTCGTCGATGAACTCGTCAAGATCGTAACCCTGAATCTCACAGGCAATTACGTAAGCGTGTGAGGAACCGCCTTCGGGAGTGTCCTGAAAAACGACTCTTCCTTTTTTGAATTCCATGATACCGACGTTGAAGCCGATGTCTTCGTCCGCCCAGGAGTAGCGGAACCTGACGTCGGGGAACTTCTCGGACAGAAGCTTTACGAGGTCCGGCACGGGACTCCATGCTGTGTTGAAGCTGACAAAACCGTCTTCTGGTCTTGCTTCCTGCCAGTCGTACGCATTCCATTTGGTACCCCAGTGCTCAATAGACCAGTCGTACCAGTTGGTTGCTCCGTAGAGACGCTCGTTTTCGTAATACTGCTTTCCGAGTTCCAGCATCTGCGGATCGTCCTTGCACATGGATACGGTCTTGCGGTAGATCTCATCCCGTTTGGAAACCGAAGTAACTCCCTCGATTTCTTTCAGATAGGCCTCATACAACTGTCTTCCGCGTTCTCCACGGCTTCCTGCCTCGATGTTCAAGGATTCGGGCATAGGGATCAGTTTGTTGAAGTCGATACTTCCGAGCGCCTCACCGTCAACACGAAGGAATTCCAGAATCTCAAGGCTTCGTTCCGTGCTGCAATTGAATTCAAGGTTGTTTGTAACGTGATTGGGCATTTTCTTACCTCCTTCCCAATATAAGTGCCACAGTCCGGTCTGCGGCATGTAGGCCCGCCTCTCAGCGGGATTTGTGCACGAAAAGCTCGTGAGGACTTGCCGGTGGTACCTTATAGATATAAGGAGCAAACCCGGATGTAAGTCACAGGGAAAGAGGTATAGACCCTGTGACCCGAAAGAAAGAAAATGAAATGAAACAATTCTTCCGCAATTCTGCTTGCGGCATGTAACCGCAGGGTGAAAGGAGGGAGCCCCTGCGGCCTTTTGGAAAGAAGAACCGGCGATGAATAATCATCGCCAATGCCATCTATGGTGAAATGGCATGTAAACCGCAGTATTTATCACAGCCCCCTGCGGGTCAGATACTTTCATATCTTATAGGGAAACCTTCGGGCGGACAGATGCTCTCTGTCCTCATGGGAATCTCACCCCCGCCTGTTACGTCGCCAGCCACGTTCGGAAGTATCATTATGACCAGGATAAGTCTTTGCCCGACAGGGAGCAGCCCTGTCTGTGCGGTCGGAGTTCTCGCTCGCCTTCCTTTCGGAAGGGTCTTGGCGTACCGCCGCCCGGCTCGTTATCCGGGATAACGTACCCGAAGGTTTGTGTATTCAGTTGTCAAGGAACCTGAAGCGGCCTCCTCCGGAAGGACCGGTGAAGAACCCCTTCATTACCTATGGGAAAAAAAGGCCCAAAACGTAGGGTATGCCCTTAAAATTTTTTAAATTATTTTTTGAGCACAAAAAAAGCCCGTGAAAACCGTATAGGTCTCACGGGCGTGATTCGCATGTTTTGATAATGTGCGAAAATTGATATAATAAGGTTGAGTTTCAAAGGTGTCATGTGGTTAGGCAATATCTTGAGTTATGGAAAGATACAGATACTTGCGGATAATTGCGGGAACTTACATATGCGAATCACATACTTTGGCATATTCGCGGCATATTTTGGCATAGATTTTGGCATATGGTGCCTGAAAACGCGAAAAACCGCCGAAATGAATCGACGGTTTATATGCAAACAATCATGAATATTTATTCGCGCTTAAAAAGAAGCTATCGCTGGATTAGTCTCAACACAGCTTGCTTATCTCGCAAACCAGTTGAGCAACTCATTCACCTGTTCGATATCTTCTTCGATATCCGTATTCGAATACTGATCATTGTCACGGTTCACGGTCACCTTATGCTGATCTGCGTGGAAATCGAACAGGGATTCCTTTTTGAAATGGAATTCCACGATGTAGACACAAATTCCGGACCAGCTGCGGTGGATATAAAGTTTATTATCCTCGAAATAAGCAAACCATCTGTCTTCCATCTCTTCCGGAAGATGTCCGGCTTTCAGGTTTTCGATCTCTTCATCGGTAAAATGACGTTTGATGGTGAACGCGGCGGTTTTTTCGGGCATCGGGGAGATTTCCCAATCCTCTTTTGTTGCAATATAGTTACGATCTCTCATAATATCCTCTTTCAGAGCAGTAAATCATGGAATCCTTAGTAAATCAGCCCCATAGAAAGACTTCCACGGGGCTGAAACTTCAACTGAATATTTGCTTTTTAACTGATCAATACAGCTTTGCGCCTGCGGGAATGTGGTTATCGACCATGAGCAGGTGAAGTTCTTCTTCCTCACCGCGCTTGTTGACGGCGGAGAGAAGCATACCGCAGGAGTCGATGCCCATCATGGGACGCGGCGGCAGGTTGGTGATGGCAATCAGCGTCTTGCCGACGAGTTCTTCCGGCTCGTAGAAAGCGTGAATACCGGAAAGGATCGTGCGGTTGGTGCCGGTTCCGTCATCCAGAGTGAACTTCAGGAGCTTCTTGGACTTCGGCACGGCTTCGCACTCCAGAACCTTGACGGCACGGAAATCGGACTTGGAGAACGTATCGAAATCGACGAATTCTTCAAACATCGGCTCGATGACGACGTTCGAGAAATCGATCTTTTCTTCGACAACGGGAGCGGCTTCGGGCTGAATATTATTCACTTTTTCATCCGCTTCGGCGGTCTTGGCTGCCTTCTTGTCGGAATCCAAAGATTTCATAGTCGGGAACAGCAGCACATCGCGGATGGCGGGAGAATCCGTTAATAGCATTACGAGACGGTCAATACCGTATCCGATTCCTCCGGTCGGCGCCATCCCGATTTCAAGTGCATTGAGAAAATCCTCATCTGTATGATTCGCTTCCTCGTCGCCTGCGGCGGCAAGGGCATCCTGTGCTGCAAAACGCTCTCTCTGATCTATCGGATCGTTCAGTTCCGAATACGCGTTGCACATCTCCCAGCCGTTCATATAAAACTCGAATCTTTCCACGTAGTCGGGATCATCAGGCTTCCTCTTTGTCAGCGGAGAAATCTCAACGGGATGATCCATTACAAACGTCGGCTGAATAAGATGATCTTCAACAAAGGCCTCAAAGAAAAGGTTCAGAATATCGCCCTTCTTATGACGTTCATTAAATTCCACGTTATGCTCACGTGCTGCTGCCCTGGCTTCTTCAAGTGTCTTTATCTCACGGAAATCTACTCCGGAATACTGCTTTACCGCATCGAGCATTGTTATTCTCGCAAAAGGCTTGCCCAGATCCATTTCAACACCGTTGTAGGTGATCGTTGTTGTACCGAGCACTTCCTTTGCCACGTAGCGGTACATATTCTCTGTCAGATCCATCATTCCGTGGTAATCGGTATATGCCTGATAAAGTTCCATAAGTGTAAACTCGGGGTTGTGACGGGTATCAAGTCCCTCGTTGCGGAACACTCTTCCGATCTCAAACACTCTTTCAAGTCCGCCGACTATCAGGCGTTTCAAGTAGAGTTCAAGAGATATTCTGAGTCTGAAATCCTCATCAAGGGCGTTGAAATGAGTCTCGAACGGACGCGCTGCAGCACCTCCCGCATTTGTTACGAGCATTGGTGTTTCAACTTCAATGAATCCCTGAGTATCAAGATACCTCCGGATCGCGCTGATTATCTTCGAACGCTTGATAAACGTATCCTTTGATTCCGCGTTCATAATTAGATCCACATATCTCTGACGGTAACGCAGATCGGTATTCGTCATTCCGTGGAATTTCTCGGGCAGAGGTCTGAGGCTCTTCGACAGAAGTGTCAGTTCGGCAGCGTGCACGGAAGTCTCTCCGGTCCGGGTACGGAAAACGTAACCCTTTATACCCACGATATCGCCGACATCCATTTTCTTGAATCCGGCATATTCTTCCTCGCCAATGCTGTCACGGGCAACATAAACCTGTATCGTTCCTTTCAGATCCTGAATATGGCAGAATGATGCCTTTCCCATAATGCGCTTTGACATCATACGTCCGGCGATACTGACTGTCTGATTTTCAAGTGTATCGAAATTTGCTTTTACATCTTCGCTGTGATGGGAAACGTCGTATTTTGTTATCTTAAAAGGGTCTTTTCCGGCATCAACAAGTGCCGCAAGTTTCTCACGGCGGATTTCCAGCAGATTCTTTGCATCCGCTTCCTCGGCGGCGTTTGCGCTCAGTTCTTTATTTTCGAGATTTTCAGCCATTTTGGGGTTCCTTTCGGATTTTATGTTGATTCTTTTATTTTTTGATTATACGGAACTTGCGACACCGGTATATATCGGTGCCGCAAAATCATTTTTACGCCTTTTCGTTCTTCGTTCTGACTACGGAGATTATCTCCATTTCAAAACTGCCGCCGGGTGAGTCTATCACAGCAACTTCTCCGGCATGCTTGCCCATAAGCGCACGTCCGATTGGTGAAAGGTCGGAAATACGGTGTGCGGAAGGTGCAACTTCGTTCGATCCGACAATAATATATTCCTCTTCCTCTTCTATATCGCGGTCAAACACCTTGACCGTGGATCCTACGGAGATCACGTTCGTATCGATCGTTTTTTCGTCAATGATAATGGCATTGCGGACTTTTTCTTCAAGTTCTTTAATACGCGCCTCAACTCTTGCCTGCTCCGTTCTTGCTTCGTCATATTCGGCATTTTCGGAAAGGTCTCCGAAGCCTCTTGCCACTTCTATGTCGTGTACGACCTCGGCGCGGCGGGTATTTTTAAGATAATTGAGTTCATTTACGAGTTCGTCGTAACCTTCCTGGGTATAGTACATTTGATTAGTGGTTGCCATCTTCTGTCTCCTGTCGTTTAATTTCCTATTGAGGTTATCGCAGCTTGTAACTGGTTGTCTTCCTCATCGGTTATTTTATATATATTTTTGTTGGTAAGCGTTTCGTCAAGTTCCACGGTAACGTCGGGAGTGATTCCTTTTCCGTCATATCCGTCCGAAATAGGCGGAAAATACATTTTTGTCGTCAATTTCAGCGCACCCGAACTTCCGTAATTCGCAAGCGGAATTATTGACTGCATACTTCCCTTTCCGTACGTCTTTGTTCCGACGATCACGGAGATCCCGTAATCTTTAAGTCCTATCGTGAACAGTTCGGCGGCACTTGCTGTGTTTCCGTTTACGAGGACAGCGGATTTTCCTTCAACGTATGTGCGGTACTTTGCGATATCTTCTTCCTTAACATTGCACGCGGAATACGGAGACGTACTGCTGTAGTTAACGGCAGCGACTTTGGTCACCGTCTCGTTTCCCTCTCTGTCCTTTGTTTTTATCAAAACATCATTACTATTAAGCATATAACTCAGAACGGCGGTAATTGATGCAAGATCCCCGCCTCCGTTATATCGCACGTCAAATATAAATTCATTGCATCCCGCGTCAATAAGAGCGTCCATTGCTTCACAGAACTGTCCCGGAGTGGTCAAATCAAACTGCGTGAGTTTTACGAGCCCCACCTTAACTTTATTGTCCGTATTGCAGACGTGATACATAACAGACTGTGATTCAAAATGTTCACGAAGCACTTTGAATTCAATTCTTTCCTCAGATTCTCCGCGTTTTACGGTAAATTCCGCCTCAGTCCCGGCTTTTCCCTGCAATCGGTTTACTGCCTCGGTATAACCGAGTTCAGCAGTTGACACAGCGTTTTCGCCTATGCCGATATGTGTGATCCGGTCGTCGGGCATAAGTCCCGCTTTTTCGGCAGGCGATCCCGGAAGAACGGTCAGCACCTGAATATAGCCGGTATCGGCGTCAAAAATCACGGTTATTCCTATTCCCTGTGAATCCCCGCTGTTTTCCGCAGTTAATTTTTCAAAATTTTCTGCAGAATAGTATTCGGCATATCTGTCGCCGGCAATACCGGTGAATCCGTGGATAAGCGACGAGTATATCTGCTCGTCATCAAGTTTATAATATGAAAAGTTCTTTATCAGTGCGATCAGAATATCGATCTTGGAATACACACTCTCCTGCTCCGCAGCGGATGTATCTGTGTTTCCCGTTTTATCGGTATTTATGAAATGTCCGCTGTCACATCCGCTCAGAATAAGCGAAAACGACATCAGTATTGCCAGCAATAATGCGATCACCCTTGCGGGAATCTTTTTTTTCATTAAATTGTTTCCTTTCAGTATACGCGGCACGAACACCGAAACACGGCAGTCTTTACGGTTTTTTTACGTATTTCAGGGGATTGACCGCTCTGCCTCCGGTACGGAACTCAAAATGGAGATGATTTCCGGTGGAACTGCCGGTTGTACCTACTTTTGCGATTTCTTTTCCCTGTTCTACGTATGTACCCGCGGATACGAGAAGTTTCGAGCAATGTGCATACAGTGTCTGTGTTCCGTCTCCGTGGTCGATAAGTACGTAATTCCCGTATGAATAATGATATGTTGCTGTTATGACCTTGCCGGCTTTGGATGCGTATATGCTCGTTCCGGACGGAGCGGGAATATCGATTCCGTAATGTACTTTATTGACGTAGCCGAGTGAATTTATCGTCCTGACTTCATTGAAAGTTGAAGTAAGTGCCGTGTATTTGGTCGGAAGCGGCCACATATAACTCTGTCTTCTGGCTTTTTCTTCAAGTTCCTGCTGACGTTTCTTCTCTGCTTCCGCCTTACGTCTCGCGTTTTCAGCATCTATCTGCCGTTTGACTTCCGCGTCAAACTCGGCTTTCAACACGTCGTATTTGTCAGCTTCATCTCCCACCGCGGCTCGTTTTTTCTCTATCTCCTTCTCGATCTGAGCAAGGGCCTCTTCGTTTTCCGCGGTCCATTCCGCCACCTCCTGCTTTTTGACTTCAAGCGCAGCAATTGCGTCCTTCTGCTCTTCTTTCTTCTCTTCAAGCAAAACACGGTTTTCTTCAAGAGTTTTCTTTGACTCTTCAAGTTTTGCCATAAGCCTGTCGTTATATCCGAGAAGGGCGTTCATATTTTCTACTCTTGAAAAAAGATCACTGAGGCTGGTGGCACCGAGAATCAGATCCATAAAATTTACATTTCCGTCCTCGTATGTCATTCTCATCAGCGACAGAAAATCTTTATACGTTTCGTCGTACTCAAACTGAGTATCAACGATTTCCTTGCCGATATCCTCGATCTGTTCATCAAACGTGAGCAGTTCTATTTCAAGAGTATTAAGCTGGTCATCATAAAGAGCACTGAGTGTGAGATACAGTTCTTTCTTTTCTTCATAGCTTGACTGTTTTTTTAGCGATTCTTTGAGCTCAGCCTGAACTTCCTTTTTCTTCTTTTCAAGTTCGGCAAGTTGTTCACGCATAGCTTCAGTCTTGGCGTCCTTGATGTCTTCGTATGTTGCACCCGCAGCAAGCACCACCGGTTTTTTCGAAAGAGCGACAGCCGGCGAAAAAACGCTCGTGATCAGCATTAACATACTGACTGCAAACGTCACTATCCGCTTTATCCATCTCTTTGAAGTATCAGACATTTTGACCTCCTTCATAACGGTACGGTAAAACGATCCCTTTCAACTTTTCAGATTCTTGTGTATCGAGAACAGGCTGGCGGTGATACCCGTAAGTACTCCTATCGCCAAAAATCCCAGGAGAAGTATCGTATTCACATCTTTGAACGGTACGAACTGGATCATTTTCAGTTCTTCGCCCATATTTCTCAGAACGTATTTATAAAGCTCCGCGTCGGCAATATAGGCAATAATACTTGACACAAATCCTATCAGCACACCTTCAATTACGAACGGTGCAACGATAAAGAACTTGGTTGAGCCGATAAAGCGCATAATACTGATCTCGGCCCGTCTGCCGTGGACGGCAAGTTTGATTGTATTGAAGATAACGAAGATACTCACCGCAAACAAAAGTACGAAGAGCCAAACAAAAACGAGAGATACTCCGTTTTTGAAACCTTCGATCTTCGTTGCGTAGTCAAGCCGGTTATTGACTTTTCTGACTCCGGGGATACTGTGAAGGTCCGATTCGAGTTTCAGTACACCTGAATTATCGCCATAGGTCACGATAAAGGAATCGGAAAGAGGATTATCTCCTCCCTCCTTTATATCTTCGAGGATCGAAGCATATTCGGGATAGTCTTTTATAAGAGTATCAAGTCCGATCTCTTTGGACACATATTCAACAAACGTCACATTGTCGAGTGCCTTGATCTTTGCGCAGATCCCGTCCACTCTTTCCTGATCTGCGTCGTAATCCACGAAAACTACGATCTCGTTGAGCATACCGAGTTGTTCGAGATTAACGTTTATATTACGGATAAGAAGTCCGAATGCACCGAGAAGCACGAGGCATGAGGCAAGAACGAGAACGGAAGCTATGCTCATAACGCGATTACGCCACGCGCTGCGCAGAGCCTCTCCGACAAAATAAAACGGATTATAATATCTGCGTTTTTTCTTCTGTTTCCGGGTTTTTGGGGCGGATGCGGACTGTTTTATTTCTTCTGAAATGTTTTTTTCATTCTCCGCGTCACGTACAGTCTGTTCATTCTGCTGTTCTGTCTGCTGCATGATCACACCTCCTCAACCGCCGGCACATCTGAATCGACTTTGCCGTTTTTTATGGTTATCACTCTCTGTCCGAGTGTATCGACGAGGGCTTTTTCATGAGTGACAACAATCACTGTCTTTCCGAGAAGGTGATTGATTTTCAAAAGCATATTCATAATTTCCATACTCATCTGCGGGTCTACATTGCCGGTAGGTTCATCCGCTATGATGATATCCGGATTATTGGCAATGGCGCGTGCAAGGGCAATTCTCTGCTGTTCTCCTCCGGAAAGTTCCCGCGGGAAATGACTTGCCTTTGTATCCATTGACACGGTGTGCAGAAGCGCGGGCACGCGGCGGCGTATCTCGCTGCCGGGAGTACCCACGACTCTCATTGCAAAAGCGACGTTTTCATAGGCGGTCTTATCCTGAAACAGTCTGAAATCCTGAAACACCATTCCGAGTTTTCTGCGGTAAAAAGGTACCTTTCGGTCAGACAGTTTCGTGATATCGACACCGTCAACGAGAATCGCTCCGGATGACACTTTCTCCTGACGCAGCAGAACGCGTGTCATAGTCGTTTTTCCGGCTCCGGAATGACCGACTATAAACACAAATTCTCCGTCATTTATCCGGAATGATACCTCATCAAGTGCCGTCACGTCGTCATATTCTTTTCTGACGTCAACAAATTCAATCATAAAAATACCTGTTACGGGATCCGACAGATCCGTATTTCCCTGACATTTTCAATATTTGGCAGGTTTGGTCGAGAGATATTTCTTGACCATAAGTGCCACTTTGAACGTGATCGCGTGCTCAAATTCACGCAGGTCGAGCCCCGTCATCTTACGGATCTTTTCAAGTCTGTACACAAGAGTATTGCGGTGCACAAACAGTTTGCGGGAGGTTTCGGACACGTTGAGGTTATTTTCAAAGAAACACTGAATGGTCATAAGAGTCTCATGGTCGAGGGATTCTAAACTTCCCTTCTTGAATACTTCCTGCAGAAACATTTCACAAAGAGTTGTAGGAAGCTGATAAATGAGTCTTCCGATTCCGAGATTCTCATAGCTGAGTATACTCTTTTCGGTCTCAAATACCTTACCCACATCAAGAGCCACCTGTGCTTCTTTATATGCTCTTGCAAGGTCCTTGATGTTATCAACAACGGTGGAAATTCCTATACTCACTTTGGAATAAAATTCTGTGTTGAGTGTATCGGCGATCTTCGTTGCGATCTTTTCCATTTCCTTGGATTCCGCGCCTGCTTTGACATCCTTAACAAGAACGATATCACGGTCACCCACGCTGATGATATAGTCATGAGTCTTGTCCGGGAACATATTCTGAAGCATCTCAAAAGGCATCATATCGGTCTTTCCGTGGAATTTCACAAGGAATACGACCCGGCTTTCCTCTGTGTTGAAATGAAGTTCCTTCGATTTGAGATATATGTCGCTGGGAAGGATGTTATCAAGAATGATGTTCTTTATGAAAGAACCCTTGTCGTATTTCTCGTCGTAGAGATTTTTGATGTTGAGCAGAGAAATTGACAGAGTCTTGCAAAGCACCTCTGCCATTTTATCTTCACCCTCGACGAAGACGATATATTCCGCCTTTGCGCCGTAGCCGATGGGATGATAAGTATTTCCGCCTTTGCAGTATCCTTCGGAAGATGAAGAATACATGCTCTCATCCCGCACGCCGGGTCTGGTTTCTCCGATTTTTACAAGTTCCGAGCAGGAAATGATAACTCCGTTTTCGTCAATGACGCCGATAGTGCGATCGACGGTATCCTTCATCTGATGGATAACGCCCTGAAACAATCTGTTGGTCATCTTTTTTCTCCTGATTTTTATTGATTAATTTGAAGGCCGATTGTGATTTTGTATATACTGCCCTATATTTTACATCAAAATTTGTAGGATTTCAATAGGTTCTTAAATATTATTTCTAATTTTCGCGAGGTTTTTTTGTAAAAAACTCCAAATCCGCCGTAAAGTTGCCGGATTTTTCCGAAAGAATAAGGTATTATGTCAAAAAGCGTATTTCAATGGAGTTCAAAAGTTACCGAAAGACACGCAAGAACGAATGCTGCTGCACTCTCGGTCCGAAGTATGCGTCTGCCGAGACTAACCGGAATCAGTCCGGCTTTTCCGGCTTCCTGTGCTTCCTCAGGAGAAAATCCACCCTCTGGTCCCACGACCACCGAAACTGTATCGGGACACATTCCCCTGCTTTTCCAACCGTCAAGCAAAGTTCCGAGCATTTCGGTATGTTCATCTTCATAACAGAAAAGAGCAAGATCGGTGTCTGACGCACGTCTTAGCATTTCGTCAAAACTCACGCTGTCAAAGACCTGCGGAAGTCTGCCTCTTCCGCATTGTTTTGCCGCCTCCGCGGAGATCCTGCGCAGACGGACTATTTTATTGTCCGAATTCCGTTCTTCTCTCATACGGGCGATACAGCGTGAAGACTCGAAAGGGAGAACTGCGGTTCCTCCGAATTCCACGGTTTTCTTTACGGCGGTATCCATACGGTCACCTTTTACGAGAGCCTGACAAATGAGAGCACGGTAAGGCGGTTCCGAAAGACTCGGTGTCGATCCGAGCACGGCACAAACTGATTCCGTATCCCGTATACGGTCAAGACGGCACAGATAATCGTTCCCTTCACCGTCGCACAACGTCACGTTATCTCCCTTTGCCATTCTCAAGGAACGCGCTATGTGATGTGCATCCTCACCGGTAATAACCGCACTTTTCGCTTCAATGTCAATATTTTCGCGTGCCACAAAAAAACGGGGCATGAAAAATCTCCTCCGTATCCGCTCAAAATTATCCATATTACTTGCACATTATACAATAAAACACGTCTTTTGTCAATCATTACGCAAAAATATTGAACAAGTCCCGAAAATTTCAAAATATATATTGAATTACGAATTTTTTTTTGCTATAATATCTTAAATGATTAAATTCATACTATTATCTTATCCAATCCGGAGGACATTACCGTGGAAGAAACACTTCTCGAAATTCTCGAAGACATCAATTCTGACATTGACTACAAAACCGAGACCGCCATTATCGACGACGGACTTCTCGATTCATTTGATATCGTCGCTCTCGTCGGTGAGATGAACGACGCTTTTGACATCAACATTTCCGTTGTGGATCTCATTCCCGAAAACTTCAACTCATTGCAGGCAATGCTTGCTCTCGTGGACAAACTTCAAAACGGCTGATAACCGGTCTTGCCTCATCTTGACGCTTAACGCACCGAACATTTCTGAAAGGACGTAAATCCCCATGACATTTCTGTCGGCGGCGTTCGCCGTTTTTTTCCCGATAACACTTATATTTTACTATACTCTCCCGAAAAAGTGTCAATGGGTGATCCTACTTGCCGCAAGCACGGTCTTCTACCTGTTTTCGGGTCCGAAATACTTCATTTATGTTTTAGCCACTGCCGGCGTGACATACGGATGCGCGCTATGGGTAAAATCAATGGCGGACAAGTTTGCCGCTGATCTGCCGGAACTAAAAAAAACTCTCCCCAAAGATGAGCTTCAGAAAGCCGTCAAAAAAGCCGAATCTGCCCGCGGAAAAGTCGTTTTTCTCGCGCTTGCCGTGGATCTCGGCATTCTTATCGTTCTGAAATACCTTGATTTCCTTATTGGAAACATAAACTCTGTCTTCTCCCTCTCCGGAGACTCCGCTCTGCCGACGTTCAGTTTTGTTATGCCGCTCGGACTTTCATTTTACACCTTTGCCGCAGTCGGGTATATCGTTGACGTCAGCCGCGGGAAATACTCACCTGAGAAAAATCCGGCAAAATTTGTTCTTTTCCTTACTTTTTTTCCTCAGATATTTCAAGGACCTATTCCGCGTTTTGAAAGACTCGCACCTCAGTTTTCCGCTGAGCACAGATTCGACTATGATAATTTCCGCGGAGGACTTCAGCTTGCCCTCTGGGGTACTTTCAAAAAAGTCGTTATTGCCGATGCCGTGGGCGGGATCGTATACCGTACGGTCACCAATTACTCCGATATGTCCGGAATCCGTCTTTGGCTCGGAATGTTCGTTTGGGGTATTCAACTCTATACCGACTTCTCGGGCGGTATAGATATGACCCGGGGTGTTGCCGAATGCTTCGGTATTCATCTTGATGAAAACTTTAAACGCCCGTATTTTGCAACAGATCTTACCGATTATTGGAACCGTTGGCACATCACTCTGTCTGACTGGCTGCGTGATTACTTCTTTTACCCCATTGCTCTTTCAAAACGGTTTGCCCGTTTTTCAAAATCTCTCAAAAAGAAATTCGGAAAATTCATTGCCAAAACTGTTCCCGTCGGACTGCTCTCCCTCGCCTTGTTCACCCTTGTCGGTATATGGCACGGTGCTAACTGGGGAGAAGTGCTGTTCGGTGTGTTCAACGGAGTCGTTATCCTTATCACCACACTTATGGAGCCGCTTTTTGAAAAACCGCGAAAGATTCTGAAAATGGATTCTTCCGTCGGATGGCATATTTTCCGTTCCGTAAGAACATTTCTTCTCATTACGATCGCCCGCGTGATCTCCAAAGCACCGAGTATTCCCGATGCCTGCCGGATGCTCGGCAAAATGTTCTTCAAGCCGGATTTCGCCGGTTTCTTCGGAAGTTTCGGTTCGGATTTCAGTTTTACCGAAAGTATTCTTCCCTATCTTCCCGCTCTTGCAGGCTGTGTGCTGCTCTTCTTCGTAAGCCTTACGGAAGAACGCGGACATCATGTCCGTGACCTGATTAATGAACGCCCCGCCCCGCTTCGCATTGCTGCCGAAGTTATGTGCGTTGCCTATATCATCGTTTTTGGAGCATACGGTCTCGGTTATGACGCATCAAATTTCATTTATACTAATTATTGAGTTTCTTTTTTGGCTGTCGCGTACAAGCGCGGCAGCCAATCTTAATTAAGTGGACGAATTTGAAAAACGGAGCGTTTTTCAAACTGCATTTTTGCCAATCAAAGCATATATCAGACTTTGAATTTTCTTTGCTCTGCAAAGAAAAGCGGCACAAATGCACAATCTTAAGAAAGGAATGGTCATAAATATGGATTACAGATTTAATAATATCATTCTTGAAAAACTGGAAAAGGCAGCCGCTGAACATCCCGAAAAAATTGCATTTAAAGAATACGGCGGTAGTTTTTTGACTTTTGCCGAACTTCGCGACAAGGCGTATGCAGTCGCCAACGCCCTGCGTGATACCTTTCCGGACGGTCTCGGCGACGCCCCCGTGGCAGTTATGGCTCACCGTGATCCGATGACCGTGGCAGGCATGCTCGGAGTTATTGCCGCCGGAGGATGGTACGTTCCCGTTGATGCTGAACTGCCGCCCGAAAGACTTCGTCTTCTCCTCGGTGTCTGCCGTCCTTCTGCCGTTGTGACCTGTTCCGCAGAGGATAGTCCCGAAAACGAAGCGGAAATCTCCGCTCTCGGAGTTCCCGTGATCCGTTCGGCGCGACTTGCAGGTGTGAGTGATTTTATTCCTGCCATTCGGGAAGAAAATCAGCCTATGTTCGGAATCTTCACATCAGGATCTACTGGAATACCCAAACTCGTAGTAAAAAGCCGTCTTGCCATGATGTCATTTATCAAGGTTTACTGCGAACAATTCGGATTCGGAGAAAATGAGATCTTCGGAAATCAGATTCCGTTTTATTTTGACGCATCAACCAAGGATATATTCTCAACGGTTTATCTCGGTGCGACAACCGTTATCATTCCGCAGAAGTGTTTTTCATTCCCCGTTGATCTCGTGAAGATCCTTAACGAAGAAAAAGTCACAACAATAATGTGGGTGCCTTCAGCTCTTTCCATTGCCGCAAGATTCAATGTATTTGCAGCCGCAAAACCGGGTTTTTTGAAAAATGTTCTTTTTGTCGGTGAACAGATGCCGATCAAATACATTAACATCTGGCGCGAAGCCTTGCCGCAGGTACGGTACGTCAATCTTTACGGATCAACCGAAGTTGCCGGAAACTCCTGCTTCTATGTTCTTGACCGTGATTTTGATCCCGCAGGCATTCTTCCGATCGGTCATCCGTTTTCAAATACAGAGGTATTTCTTCTTGATCCCGAAACCGGACTTCCGGCACAAGAGGGTGAACTCTGTATTTCAGGCGACGGACTTGCCGCAGGATATTACAATGATCCCGACAAAACCGCCGCTGCTTTCCGCACAACTGATTTCCCGGATCATCAAAGACGCATATATCACAGCGGAGATTTCGGCAAACTGAACGAGTACGGTGAATTCGTATGCATATCCCGCCGTGACGCTCAGATCAAGCACATGGGACACCGTATTGAACTCGGTGAGATCGAAGCGGCCGCAAACTCTCTGCCGTATATACGCGAGGCTTGCTGCTTCTACTCCCACGCCGAGGAAAAAATACTCCTTTGCTATGCTGCAGCGGAAGACGTCAAAAAACAGCTTCGTTCCGATCTCGGCAGGCTTCTGCCGAAATATATGATCCCACACAAATATTTTCTTTACGACACCCTGCCGCACAACCGTAACGGAAAGATCGACCGCGCAGGTCTGCGTGCTGAAGTGATCGAAGAAGGAGGGAAAAAATGAGCTCAGAACTTTTTCACGAAAGCGAAAAATATTCTCTTCTTTCACGTCCGTCACAGCTTTTTCCTCTCAATGAAAAATACGGAACACGAAAAGTCTGGATGTGGCGTGACGATCCCGACGATTTTGCATTCGGCGGAAACAAGGTGCGTTTTTACGAATACCTGATCCCCGAAATAATTGACGCATCCCCCGACGTGATCATCTCATCGGGAAGCCGCTTTTCAAATCACGTACGGGTGACAGCTCTTGTTGCATCACGTCTCGGCATTCCTTGTATCCTTCTCATCAATGAGGAGGAACCGGAGGACGGTATAATTCCCGAGGGAAATCTGACCGTTGCCTCTGCCGCCGGCGCACAAATTCACTTCATCGGTCATTTTGCGGCACTTCTGAAAATAAATGAATATGCGGAAAGGCTTCGCAGCGAAGGCAAAAAAGTCTTCGTTGTCCCAAGCGGAGGTCACACAGACGGCGCGGTACGCGCCTATGCAAATGTATATGCCGAAGCACTGACAAAACTTGAAGGATACGGTATCCGCATTGATCGGATCTTTCTGCCCTGTGCAAGCGGAACTACCCATGCGGGACTGCTCTGCGGAGCTCGTATCATGAGCGGTCAACTTTCTTTTCCTCTGCCGCAAATAACATCATTCGCCGTAGCAAACACACAGAAAGGAGCGGTCCGCGGTATCAGAAAACTATCCGAAAAAGCCGCCGTTCGTTTTCCCGACGAACTGAAAGATGACTTCTCCCCCGTCGCCGATGTCGCAGACTGCGGTAAAAACGAATACGGCTCCCCGGACGAAGAACTGCTCGACCTGCGGCGCCGGGTCAATCTTGCCGAAGGTGTAACGCTTGACCGTGTCTACAACATCAATGCATTCTACGGTATGAAAAAAGCACTTGAATCTGAAAAGTGTCCCTCAGACTGCGCTGTTCTGTATATCAATACCGGAGGAAATCCTGAATAAAACAAAAAGTCGTAACAGGCTCTGCCCGTTACGACTTTTCAATTTAGAGGTCCTCTTTATAATTATTTCAGTTTTTTGGCGGCAATAGCACACCACCCGTTATCCTCACGCGTCTCGGCAATATACATTCCGTTGGCTTCAAGGGCATCGACCACCTCGGCGGCACGTTCTGTTATGATACCGGAGCAAAGCAGAGTTGACGTGCTTTTCATGAATTCTCCCACGTCGGGAGCCATACGGATTATGATATCGGCAACTATATTTGCACAGATCACGTCGTATTTGTCCTCTTTCACTCCATGAAGAAGGTCTGACGTTCCGCACTCGATCTCACATCCGTTATCAGCGGCGTTCTGCGCAGCCACCTCTACGGCAATAGGATCGATATCGTATGCCCGTGTTGTTCCGGCACCGAGTTTCTTGGCGCAGATCGCAAGTATTCCGCTGCCGCAGCCAACATCAAGAACCGAACATCCGTCACTCACGTGCTCTCCGAGCATCGCTATGACATTCTTCGTGGTCTCATGCGAACCGGTACCGAATGCCATTCCCGGATCCATCACCACAACGATCTCTCCGTCCTCCGGCTCATACTTTTCCCACTTCGGAACGATAACGATATTTGAAATATGGAGAGGTTTATAATACTGCCTCCAAGTGTTTGCCCAGTCTGCCTCATTGATATCAGAAACAGCAACTGTCGCTTCTATCGATTCCTCCGAAAAACGCTGACGAAGGAATGAAAGCGTTTCTTCCCGTTCGGCATCAGCAGGAAGGAAAACCGAAACGGAAGCAATGGTTTTATCGGCGTTGAGAATGGCGTCATCCACTAAATCTCCGTATACGCTTTTCAGATCAAAGTCACTGTAATCTTCGATCATCAGGTTTTCATCTATCATGCTCATTATGGCGATAGTTCGATCGAGCATGGGAGTTTTGACAGTTACCTTTATCTGTGTCCAATCCGAATATTTATATTCCATTTTTTCAGATTCCTTTCAGTGCGGCTTACTTACCGAAGATCTTGCGGATAAAACTCGTTCTCTTGATATAATTCGAGTCACCGCAGGCTTCTGAGAACTGCTTCATCAGATCCTTTTGTTTTGTCGAAAGTCCCTTCGGTATCTCTACGTTCACGGTAAAGATCAGATCTCCGCGTCGGGAGGAATTATTGAGGTAGCACACTCCGCACTGCTTCATTGTAAAGCGTGTTCCGGGCTGTGTACCCTCGGGAATCTTATATTTTTTGTTACCTTCAAGAGTCGGAACTTCGATCTCAGCACCGAGTATTGCGTCGGTCACGGTCACGGGTACATCACAGTAAAGATCAACACCGTCACGTTCAAAGAATTGATGACGGCGGACTCTGACTTCAATGATCACGTCACCGGCAGGTCCTCCGTTGGCACCGTCGTTTCCCTGACCGCGCAGAGCGATCCTCTCGCCGTCATTGATACCGGCAGGAATCGAAACGGTCATTTCTTTCTGTACCTTTGTAAATCCGGTACCGCGGCAGGCTGTGCAGGGATCCTTTATGGTTTTTCCGGTTCCGCGGCAGGCGTCGCACGTCACGGTTGACTGAAAACTCATTCCTCCGAGACGCTGCACGACTCTTTTCTGACCGGATCCCCCGCAGACAGAGCACGTCTCGGTCTTTCCGTCTTTTGATCCCGAGCCGTTGCAAGCTGAGCAACGGGCGACTCTGTTGAACTTAATGTCTTTTTTTGTTCCGAATGCCGCTTCTTCAAATGTAACGGTCACGGAAAGTCCCAGGTCGTCCCCGCGCTGCGGCGCGTTCCTACGTGCCGAAGAAGAGCCTCCGAAACCGCCGAAGCCGCCGCCGAAGAAAGAACTGAATATGTCACCGAAGTCTCCGAATCCGGAAAATCCTCCGCCTGCTCCGCCTCCCATACTTCCGTCAAAGGCTGCGTGCCCGTAGTTATCGTATGCCGCACGCTTTTCTGAATCGGAAAGTACGGCGTATGCCTCATTGACTTCCTTGAATTTCGCCTCGGCGGTCTTATCTCCCGGATTCATATCCGGATGGTATTGCTTGGCGAGTTTTCTGTATGCTTTTTTTATTGTATCGTCATCAGCACCGCGCTCTACGCCCAGCACCTCGTAATAATCTCTTTTATCAGCCATCTGACAGTCTGTTCCTCTCTCGCAGTCACGCGGGATCTATGTTTTCTTCTTCCGAATTAAAGATTATTTAATACTGCTTTCGGGGGGTGTCTCACTTTCGTGATCCACCCCCGCCACTATTGCGGATCAGTTTCCGCTCTTGTCTTCGTAATCGGCGTTGTAATATCCGCCGTTTGATCCGTTGTTTGCATCTCCGGCATTGCCGTAGTTGTAGTCACCTGCTCCTGCGTCGCCCGCGCCTCCGGCGGCTCCGCTCTGAGCATAGAGTTTCTCGGACAGTTTGCCGAATGCCTTTTCAAGTGCCTCGGTATCAGCCTTGATCTGCTCTGTGGTACCGTTCTGCACGGTGTTTTTCAGAGTGTCGATTGCGGCACGGACATCTGCAGTATCGCTCTCGGATACTTTCCCGGCGATCTCTTCAAGCGTCTTTTCAGACTGGAAGATCAGATTTTCAGCGTGGTTCTTGGCATCCACCGAATCCTTCTGCTTCTTATCTTCCTCAGCAAATTTCTCAGCCTCACGTACAGCGCGGTCAATGTCTTCCTTGCTCATATTGGAAGAACTTGTAATGGTAATGTGCTGTTCTCTTCCCGTTCCCTTATCCTTTGCGGTGACGTTCACGATACCGTTGGCATCAATATCAAAGGTAACCTCGATCTGAGGTACTCCGCGAGGTGCGGGCGGAATTCCGTCAAGAGTGAATCTGCCGAGGGTAGTATTTCCGGCAGCCATTTCACGTTCGCCCTGCAGAACATGGATCTCAACGGAGGTCTGGTTATTTGCGGCGGTAGAATACACCTGGCTCTTCTTTACGGGAATGGTGGTGTTTCTGTCGATAATACGGTTGAACACGCCGCCCAGAGTCTCGATACCGAGGGACAGAGGGGTTACGTCAAGCAGCAGCAGATCTTTAACGTCGCCGCCGAGAACACCGCCCTGAATTGCGGCACCGATTGCAACACACTCGTCGGGGTTGATTCCCTTGAAGGGATCCTTTCCGATAAATTTCTTCACGGCTTCCTGCACGGCGGGAATTCTGGAAGATCCGCCGACAAGAAGAACTTTATCGACACCGGAAGGATTGAGTCCTGCATCGGAAAGCACCTGCTTGGTGGGGCGCATGGTGGCTTCCACGAGGTCTGCGGTCAGTTCATTGAACTTTGCACGGGTAAGTGTGGTGGTAAAGTGTACGGGACCGCTCGCGGTTGCGGTAAGGAAGGGCAGATTGATCTCGGTAGTTGTCATACCGGAAAGTTCGATCTTAGCCTTCTCCGCAGCCTCTTTGAGTCTCTGCATTACCATTTTATCGCCGCTGATATCAATTCCGTTTTCGGATTTGAATCCGGCAACCATCCAGTCGATAATACGCTGGTCGAAATCGTCGCCGCCGAGACGGTTATTGCCGGCTGTGGCAAGCACTTCAAACACACCGTCGGAGATTTCAAGCAGAGATACGTCGAATGTACCTCCGCCCAGGTCAAAGACCATGATCTTCTGATCATTTTCCTTATCAATACCGTAGGCAAGTGCAGCAGCGGTAGGCTCGTTGATTATACGCATGACTTCAAGTCCTGCGATCTTACCTGCATCTTTTGTTGCCTGACGCTGTGCGTCGGTAAAGTATGCGGGAACGGTGATGACCGCCTGAGAAACGGACTGTCCGAGATATGCCTCGGCATCCGCCTTCATTTTCTGAAGGATCATTGCGGAGATCTCCTGAGGAGTGTAATTTTTGCCGTCAATGTTTACCTTATGGTCGGTACCCATCTGACGCTTTATACTGCTGATTGTGTGGTCGGGGTTGGTGATCGCCTGACGTTTTGCGACCTGCCCTACGAGTCTTTCGCCGTCTTTCTTGAAAGCGACGACAGAGGGAGTGGTTCTCGCTCCTTCGGGATTGGGGATTACTACCGGCTCGCCGCCTTCAAAAACGGCTACGCAGGAGTTTGTGGTTCCCAAGTCTATACCAATGATCTTTGACATTTTCTGTTTCCTCCTGATATATGAAGTGTGATTTGTTTTTCTTTATTATTGATCAGTTAGCGACCTTTACGACCGCATATCTGATTATTTTATCGCCTTTGGAATAACCGCGCTGAAGAACTTCCGCTATGACATTCTCTCCGAGGCTCTCATCCTCAACGTGAAAAACTGCGGTATGCTTATTGGGATCAAAGTCCTCACCGACAGCACCGAACGCTTCGATACCGAGTTTGGCGAGGGTTTCGGTCGCCGTTTTCAGCGTCATTTCAACTCCCGCAAGTATCGCGGCGGCATCGCTTCCGGTCTGCTTTGCCGCAAGTTCGAGATTGTCAATCACGGGAAGTAATTGTTTGAGCGCATTTCCGTATGCATCGGAATAGATCGTATCTTTTTCCTTCTGTGTACGTCTGCGGTAGTTGTCATATTCTGCGGCAAGTCGAAGATATTTATCCTCTGTTTCCTTTATCTGACCGTCAGCACCCGAAAGTTTCTTTTCAAGTTCCGCGATCCTTGCCTCAAGTTTTTTTACTTTCTTCTTATCACCGTGACTGATTTTTTCATCTGCCTTTTCTCCGGCATCCGGACTATCCGCTTTATCTGCTGCTTTTGTGTTCTCCTCGGCTGCGGCATTCTCTGCTTCTGTTTCGGCTTTTTCTGCCTCAGGCGTTTCCTGTTCCGCCGTGGTTTCTTTGATTTTTTCGTTTTCCGGCATGGTCATTCGTTGTCCTTATCCTTTACAGTTGTATTATCTCCCGCAGGATCCGCAGAAGAAGTATTTTTCCCCGGCGGAAGCTTTGTATAGTCATCCATCATCTGCGCGACAGAACCGCACAGCCTGTCGATTATTTCAAACACCTTTGCATAATCCATTCTCAAAGGTCCTATCAGTCCTATGACTCCGAGTGTCTTTCCGTTTCTGATTATCGGTTTGAACACCAGCGTGGAGTTGTTCATCACCCTTACGGATGACTCGGATCCGATCAGCACCGAAACGTCCTCGGCATCCGATTCTGAAACGATTTTCAGGATCTCGTCTTTCTGTTCGAGAGTTCCGAGCAGATCAACAAGTTCATCGGGATCGTCGTAATCTGAATATTGAAGCAGGTGATTGATGCCCGAAAGTTGAAGTTCACCGCCGTCGTACTCGTTAAGCACAGCATATACTGTCTTGATTATGGGAGATACAAGAGAAGCATCTGCTCCCATTGCACTTTCCATATTCATTATGACCGGCAGGTTTATTGCCTCCGCCGTCAGTCCCGCGGCGTACTGATTCAATGCTGAACAAAGCGTCTGCACAGTCTCGCGCTGTCTCGGCTCGGAAAGGCGGATATGTCTGGAGGCGATCGCGCCTATGGAAGTAATCATTATCAGTACGAAATTATATTCGTCAACGTACGCTGTATCAAACTTATCCACAGTAACCAAACGCCGTTTCGGCTTTACGGCAAGTCCGGTATAATTTGTCATTGCCGCGGCAATTTTCGAGGCAGCAAGCAGGATCTGATCAAGTTCCTCTGTCTTGTTTTTCAGTATCCGGTTGATCTGTGCAATCTCCCCGGTGGTCATATCGTAATGCTCTTTCAACTGATCCACATAAAAGCGGTATCCGAGTTGAGACGGAACTCTTCCTGCGGAAGTATGGGGCTGTTCAAGATATCCCATTTCTTCAAGTTCAGCCATTTCGTTCCGTATTGTGGCGGACGAACAACGCATACCGGGGAGCTGCTGAATGGACTTGGAGCCTACCGGCTCTCCGAGTTCGATATGTGATTCGACGATCGCTTTGAGTATTTGTTTCTTCCGCTCGCTGAGATCCTGTCCGGACATCTTGCTTCCTCCCTTTCGCGCCGAAATCTCCGTTGAGAAAGACTCTACTCCGGAACAAATAAAAAACTCCGGTGTGTGTGGTCTTTATCGTGTTTAGCACTCTTTTTGTTCAAGTGCTAACCAACGATAATAATATACCACGAATCACACCGGAATTTTACCGTTTTGTATATATTTTTTGTTAACTATTTGTGAACGCTGGCACTTGCGGTGTTTTTATGATAAAAACACTTTAAAGTGAAAGATAATGAACAAATTACGCGGGATCAGTCAACTACTGCGGCGTAGGTAATATCCTTGATAAGGTTGTTTTCGGTTTTGATCCAGATCTGGCTCTTGCCCTTTGTAAAATAGTATGTTCCGAACTCTTCCTTATAGTTATTTCCGTAGGCGGTAACTGCGGAAGAAATATCGGTACCGATCTTTACTCCCTCGTCGGTGGAAACAATATCGTCCGTAAGTGTCACCATATAAACATAGTCAACATTATTCATAGGGTAGGAGTAGATCATAAAGTGCGGATAAGTATAAATCTTGTCAAGGCCGGTAAAAGCACAGCTCGGACTTTCCATATAGTTCTGAGGCTGACCGAGAGCGGCAACAATGGGAGCGATTTCCGCACCCGGAATGATTTTGACATTTTTGTATGTCAATGAATAAGACTCTGAAGGAGTCACCGGTGCGCTCGTATCATCTGCACCCGCTTGGGTATCCTGTGGTACTTCCGGTGTCTGAGTGTCGGAAGCGGAAACGACCGGAGTGGTAATCATAGGCGTGTCTCCGTCATCGCAGGCGGCAAAAGCAAGGAGAGCAAGTACTGACAGAACTGCACAGATAATTGTTTTTACTGTATTTTTCATTTTTGTCTTCCTTTCAAGATGAATTATATAGAATTATCTCTCAAATTATCGGATCACTGTCAGGCATTACCGTCGGCAGCATCTGTCTGCGCTTTTTTAGCATCATAATATCTTTCACAGATGTCGTTCCATGCTTCCGATAGTTTCTCTTCCGAACGTCTGTCCGGAATCTTCACTTCATTATGCAGTATTGCACCGAGGTAACTGCTGCATTTCTCTGCTCCGTTTACATTGAGGTGGATTCCGCCGTCGTAGCTGTCGGTCTTCATATCAAGACCCATTTCGCTTTGCAATTCTATACCGTTGATATACCTGAGACCGTATTCTTCTGCGTATTCGTCGAGTTTCTGTTCCCATCCTTCAAACCAATAGTATTTGGTGCTCTGCGTCGGAGCCTTAAAAAGAATGAGTTCGATTCCCTCCTCTTCGCAGAGAATGCGGAGCTTATCGAGGTATTCCCAACAGATCTTCGGGAAATCCGAGGTGTCGTATTCAAGCTTTTCCGAACTCGGTCTTATGACCGGAAGCACGGCGCCGCCCTCGGCTGTCATCATCAGATAACCGTTGAAGGTGACGGGATCACGGCACAACAGGTACTCAAAATCCATAGATGTCAATGACTGCCACCTTGAATGATAACGCATAATAGGAAAAGCATAGCTCAGAAGCGATTCTCCTTCTTCCGAGATGGAAAGCTTGGCAGCCTCCATCTTGTACTTTGAAAAACGCATTCCGTCAAGTGTCAGTCGGGTATTTGCCTCGGACTGCACTTCTCCGATCTTCATTTCCATGGCGTTGAACACCACGGCAGCAGGCTTTTCGGTTTTCAGCGTATCAAGAAGAATGTAGTACGAATGCCAGATTAGCTGCTGAGGTGAACCGCGTACATACGAAGAAATTCCGTATTTTTCCCACAGTGTTACGGGATCCACAGTCTCGAAAAACTCGCAGTCACCGAGAAAAATCACGTCGTGTTGGGTTTTGGCACGATAGTATTCGGAGATCATTCCTCCTCCGTACTCCGCACCTGCCGCTTTGGCATCCTCATAATTGAAATACATATATTTCGGTACCAAAAGCTGCTGCAATACAAACAGCACGGCAAGAAGAACAGCGACAAACGCCAGAACTCCTGCTGCAATCCCAAATGCTTTTTTCTTCCCGCTCTTTCCCTCCTGCGGCATATCCCCTGCATTGATATCAACCGTTGTGGGATCGGAAGCAGGATCTCCGGATGTAAGTCCGGGATTCAGTTTCTTTTCATTTTCCATTTTAATTCCCGTTTTAGTCATAATATTTTGCGGGGATCTTCAAGGTTACGAGAGTCTTTTCCGCTGACTTCGGATAGAGCGATGCATCATAGCCGTAGTAATACTCTGTCTTACCCGAAACATCGTTACGCCACTTGGTATGTGCGTTGATCTGTGCATCCGTCATTGCGTAGGAACTCAGAGTCCTGAAAGGAGATCTCTGAGGAGTTGAATCAAAGTGATACCATTCGGGGGCTTCATTCGTTCCGAGATTTATCATCAGCCAGAAGTGAGTTCCGCCGGCAAGAAGTTGATTCTCGGGGGATCTTTCCACTATTATCGCATCGATCCCGGTATATCTGAACAGCGCGTAAGCGGCAGCCATAAAAGTATAACAGTCTCCGCTTCGGCGGGACGACAGTCCGTAGTACGCCTCACGCCGCCAGTCATTATGCGCTCCGTCGCTGGTATATGCCATATTGTTCCAAATATAATCAAATATTGCTTTTGATTTCTGAAGTTTCGTCATACCCGAAGTAAACACCTGACCGGAGATCTTATCAAGTACCTGATTGAGCATTTCTTCGGTAACGTCGGCGGCATGTACACTTACAAACAGTTCCGCACGGGATTCATTTCCGCATGAGTCGGTAGCAATAACATATGCCGGATACTGACCGGCGACATTACGGTTAACCTTACTCGAATCAAGGTAATAATCAAAATCGTCGCTGTTGTCCGTGACCTTCACGGCGGTACTCCAACTTATTGCCATATCGCCGAGATTGATGTCAATATTGTTTTTCAGCACCGTAATCACGGGTGCTTCCTTATCATTGATAAGGGTGATATATGTCGGGTATTTCGTTTTATTACCGCTGTAATCTGTCAGAACGATGACAACGTCAAGTTGCTCCGCCTCTGAATTTATCACGGGAGTGACCTCGTAAGATACTGTAACCGGACTTGCATCCACAATATTCGACACAAATGACGACGCCGGAGGAAGCGGTGAGTCAACCGACAGTTTCAGCGGGAACACGGTCGCCGTGGGGGCAACAGTATCGGTCACATTGAGAATCACTTGTGACGTCATTCCGCTGACGGAAATATACAGAACATAGTACCCCGGGAAAGCGGTACTGATAGCGGAAATATCAGTGATATACGTTGCAGGCTGACCACCGGTAAACGCGGATGCATCCGGCAGCGGACTTCCGAGTTCCACGGTAAGTGCCGCATTTTTCACGTTTCCTGCATCGATAACAGTCAGAGGTGCCGCAACTTCAGTCTTGTTGCCGCCCTTATCGGTGAGAACGACCACTACCTGATATGTTCCGGCAAAAGACGTGTCCGGTTTGGATTTGAATTTTGCAGTAACGGGAGTCTCGTCAATTACGTTGGTGATAAACTGTGTGGGATCCGCTTTTGCTCCTGCCGGAAGCGCAACGGGAACTGCGGTCGCCATGGGAGCAACCGTATCCACGACCTTAACGCGGACTGTATGAGTATGTCCGTCAACCACGAGTTTCATCTTCTGCGTTCCGACTTTACCCGTATTGCATGATGCTCCAGCCTCAAACTCCGCAAGATGCCCGTTTTCGGTCAGAAAATCCGAAGGTTTCACGTTTGATCCGGCTTCGGCAATTACTTTCCCGACAACGTAGTCCGGCAATGAATCCGACGCTACGGCTATACTTATTACGATCCCGGCAACGAGTATCACCGAGAGGGCGATTATGGCAGCAAGGATCGGCGCGCCGGACTTCCTTGCCGACGAGCCGCGATTCCGTGTATTTCTGTATTTTTTTCTGTAATCTCTGTAATCCATTATCCGACCTTGAACCCGATTTATTCAGAACTGTTCCATAATGCCGCGTCCTTCAAAATGCTGAGGAACGGATGCATTTGGGCATAATAAACACATAGTAATTATACCACAGTATTATCGTTCTGTCAATCACGATAAACTGTTTTTAAGATTTTTTTCCCTTGTATTCACAAAACGCCGCGGATTCATAGATCCGCGGCGTTTTGTGAATTATCAAATTTGATCTTAACTCACAGAATACTGTCGAGAAACTGTTTTGTTCGTGGATTCTGCGGATTCTTGAAAATCTGTTCGGGAGTTCCCTTTTCCGCAATATTGCCGTCGCACATGAAGAACACCCTGTCGGCTACTTCACGTGCAAATCCCATTTCGTGGGTTACTACCACCATAGTCATTCCTTCATTTGCAAGTTGTTTCATAAGTTCGAGCACTTCTCCGACCATCTCGGGATCAAGGGCAGATGTCGGCTCGTCAAACAGTATGACTTCCGGATTCATTGCAAGTGCGCGGACTATTGCCACTCTCTGCTTCTGTCCGCCGGAAAGACGCGACGGATATTCGTCAGCTCTGTCATCAAGTCCTATGCGCTGAAGCAATCTGTGAGCATTTGCTTCGGCATCTGCTTTGACTTTGGATTTGTCTCCGACTTCAAGAAGCGTTTTTTTATCCTTACGGAAAAGATTTCCGACGCTGATGAAAGCATTTTTTATTTTTGCCCTTCGTATCCGTTTCTTTCCGAGGTAAACGGGAGCAAGCGTGATATTCTGAAGCACGGTTTTATTATTGAAAAGATTAAACTGTTGGAAAACCATTCCCATTTTCTCACGGTGTTTATTGATATCCACCTTCATATCGGCAATATCGTCTCCGTTGAAAATGATTTTTCCTCCGTCGGGGTCCTCCATACAATTCAGACACCGCAGAAACGTGCTTTTTCCGCTTCCCGAAGGTCCGATTATTACCACACGTTCTCCCTCGTGGATCTGCTCGCTGACTCCGTCAAGAACGACCTTGCTGCCATAGACCTTGCGCAGTCCCACGACATCAATCAATACTTTTTTACCGGACTCGTCATTTATTCCGTTATTTGCGTTCACTCTTTGCCAGCCTCCTCTCCATAAGTTTGATCATTGCGGCTATCAGTGCCACTATTACGATATAAATCAGTGCCATAACAAGATACGGGATCATATACTCGTAGGAGTTTGAGCCCTGATCCTGAAATGCTTTGGTAATATCAACGGCACCCACGTATCCGACTACGGCAGTCTCCTTGATAAGCGCGATAAATTCGTTGCCGAGAGTCGGCAGGATATTCTTGATCGCCTGTGGAACTACGACCTTCAGCATTGCGACGGAAAACGGCAGTCCCACGGCACGCGCCGCTTCAAGTTGTCCCGGATCCACGGATTTTATTCCGCCTCGCATTATCTCCGATATGTACGCTCCGCTGTTGAGTCCGAAAATCAAACAGCACGCCGTCACGGGAGGAAGGTTAACACTCAGCAGCGGAAGAAGAATATAATATCCGACAAGAAGCTGAACGACAATAGGCGTGCCGCGGAAAAATGCTACATATATATTACCTACGGTCTGTGCGTATCTTGTGATTTTTTTATACGGTGGAATCACCTTTACAACCGCAATAAGAGTACCGATAATAATACCTATCATCAGACCGCTCACGGCTATGATCCCGGTATTTTTCAGTCCCGTCACAAGTTTGTTGTATCCGTGATTTACCACAAAATAATCGTAAAATATATTCCACTTTTTTGCGAAACGGAATTTTGTATAGATGCTGCACGCGCCAAAGTACAGAAAAACGGCAACCGCTGCTATCACGATTGCGTCTATCCAGTGCTTTTTGAAAAACTTTTTCATGGGTATCTCCCTTTTTTGCTCGTTTGGCTGTTTCTCACAAAACACAAAACATGGGGTGTTAAAAAACTATGTACCGAGTTTTTTAACAACCCCAAAGCTTTGATAAAGGAATAGTTCAGTTTGCCTCGTTGACTCTCTTTACGATAGCCTTTGCGGGACCTTCGTCGATAATGACGAGTTTGATGTTCTTATTGAGGATATCCTGCACTGCGAGGGCACCGTTGGCATATCCGACAGTTGAGAATGCAAATCCGGCAAATTCCAAATCGGCATCGCCTTCACCGTATTTCTGACCGGTTGTGCCGTTCTGTACACCGACCTTGGTATCGGCAGTCATAGCTTTCAGAATGGTCTCGACTTCGTCAGCAGTCTTGCAGTTGTCGAAAGTGGTATCGTTGGCGGCAACTATCACCATCTGGGAAGCGTTATAATAAGATGTAGAGAAATCAAGGATCTGCTTTCTGGTATTGCTCACGGTAAGTCCGGCAGCTGCAATGTTGCAGACTCCGCCGGTAACGGAATGT
>JAKSOD010000109.1 GCA_024405755.1 Clostridia bacterium | reverse complement strand
AGTAGTCGCGGCAGAAGGTGATGTCTCCTAAATCCATTGCCAGACCGCGTTCTTTAATGAACGCAGCAAGTCCTGTTTCGTCGAGGTGAATAAATCCAGTGATGGTCTCGACTTTTCCCGGAACAGCGCAGGGCGTATCAAGGGTTTTCGGGAGTTCCAGTGCGGCTTTGCGGGATTCAACCGGATTTATTAAGTGGTGTTCGATTGCAGAAATCTGCGTGTCTGAAATTTTTCCTTCAAAGATATAGATGCGGGCATATTTTATCTGCGGGCGTTCTTTTTGGGAAATGAGCTGAATACATTCCGCAGCTGATGCTGCCCGCTGGTCGAACTGACCGGGAAGTGCTTCAACGGCGAGTATGCGTTCATTTCCGGTTATGGGGAGTTCGTTAAAGACTGTATCAATCTGCGGCTCGGAAAATACCGTGCGCACTGCGTATTCGAATAACTCTTTTGAGAGTCCTTCTGCATCATAGCGGTTGAAGATGCGGATGTTTTTTATTCCTTTTATGCCCAGAAGGGTTGTTATCTCATTTTTGAGACCGGAAGCTTCCTGACTTACTCCCGGCTTTTTCTCAACGAAAATCCGATAGACCATTATACGTAATTATATGCTGTTTATGAATTAGTAATTGTGGGTTTGATGATACGGGGCGGGAATTGATGCTGTCTTATCATCACGATTTCCGGCAGAGAGGATAAAGATTGTACCCGGTATCCTGCTGAGATGATAAGACCGGAGGCTGCAGTACTTTTCCTGCCTGAGAGAATCTTCGATTGTTTCGATTTTTCTTATACGCTTAAGAGACCTTATGTTCTTTCTCTTCAAAAACAGCAGCCCGCCTCTCAAAAAAGAAGAGGAAAAAGGTACGAATTATTTTTCTTCAAACTCGATGTCAATGTAATCTGCACAAGAATCATCAACCGCCTCTTTTGCAGACGAGTCTTTCTGTGCTTCTTCAACGCCGCACTTAATACCCTCGCGAATGCCGCAGGCCGCAGCCGTCAATGCAGCAGCTGCGAGTCCGGCACCAAAAGCCGCTTTTGCACCCGTCTTAATTCCGCGCTTAACACCGGCAGCAGCTCCTTTTCTCACGGCGCCCGCCGGTCCGCGGGTTAATACAGAAGCCCCGCCTACCTTGATTCCCTCAACGACTCCTGCACGTATTCCGGCTTTAACACCGACAGCAGCAGCCGTTTTTACTCCGGTCATAGCCGAAGATCTTGCAGATGCTTTCACTCCGGAAATAAATCCGGCTTTCATTCCGCGTCTCATTCCAGCACTGATTTCAGGTCTCATATGCTTCCTCAGATATAGATAAACGTAGGTGTTTTTGGTATAAATTCTTACTGGGGTTATTTTGGGATACGGGATAGATACTCAAGCGAACGTTCGGTATCTTTCCAGTTCATACACTCGATAACCCCTGTTTTTACGCTGCAGGAGAGTACTTTTAAAAAATCAATTTTTCCCGAGCCGCATGCTGCATGGAGGTCGCATAAACCGTCATTATCATGCAGATGAATATGGTCGGGGTGTTTTTGCAGAAACGCATCGAGTACGCCGTTTAAGTATGCGTGTCCGACATCAAGACAGAATCCAAGCCCTGCATCGCGGATTGTATCAAGAAATTCCGGGTATCTGAAGTGCAGACAGTCAAGACTTCCCATATTTTCCATCGCGAAACGGACAGTGTATTCTTCCTGCAGTTTTCCTAAGGATTCAATGGAGCGAAGAAGCGCAGTCTCTGACGCGGAAAAAAGTGTTTTATCAAGACAGTATCCCGGATGCAGAACGAGTACTTCTGCATTGATTCTGTCTGCGATTTCCGCAATGTCTTTGATTACCTCAACTGATGCAGCGCGTATTTTTTCATTCGGTTCTGCAATGTTTCCGTCAGATACGGGGCAGTGGATTGAATACCGGAGCGAATACGATGCGGCAGTTTCTTCAAAATCAAAGAGGGAATGTCTTCCGTCAGATAATATCTCAACAAAGTCTGTGTACGGTAAAAGTCTCTCAAGTGCATCGGGAAGTGATACATCAAGACAGCAGTTTGAGGAGATTCCAAGTGTGTTCATGTGGGTGTTCCGCTGTATTGCCGCTAAAAAAAGAAATCCAATCCGAAAAAGAAGACTTAATCGTCTTTTCCGGCAGCTTTTGCCATCTCGCGTTCACGCAGTTCTACTCTGCGAATCTTACCTGACACAGTCTTTGGAAGGTCAGTTACAAACTCAATCGCACGCGGATATTTGTACGGAGCAGTAGTCCGCTTAACATGCGTCTGCAGCTCTTTGATGA
>JAKSOD010000108.1 GCA_024405755.1 Clostridia bacterium | reverse complement strand
GTTACGATCATCATCGTCATACCCGATTTGGCAAGATTGCGGATAACCGCCTGTACCTCACCGACCATCGTCGGATCAAGCGCAGAGGTAGGTTCATCAAACAATACGATTTCCGGGTCCATGGCAAGTGTGCGTGCGATCGCCACACGCTGCTTCTGACCGCCGGAAAGCTCGTCAGGGAAGCGGAGTGCATGATCGCCGAGACCGACGGACGTCAGCAACTCTATGCCTTTATCATAGGCGTCCTGAGGGCTTCTTTTGAGAATATCGACCTGCGCCTTCATGATGTTTTCAATTACCGTCATGTTGGGGAACAGATTAAACGACTGGAATACCATGCCCATTTTTCTTCTGATAAGATGCGCATTCTTTTCCGTGATCTGCTGGCCGTCTATGAAGATTTCGCCTTTTGTCGGTTTTTCCAAAAGGTTAATACATCTCAGAAGGGTTGATTTTCCTGTGCCGGATGGCCCAATCACCGCAATCACGTCGCCTTTCCTGATCTCGACGCTGACGTCCTTCAAAGGAGTTGCTTCCGGGTATTCTTTTCTCAGGTGACTGATTTTTATCATTTTACTTCAACTCCCTTAATTGTTCTGCTTTTGCGATCCGGCTCAATTCTGATTTCAACTGCTTTCAGAATTGCTGTCAGAATGTACGAAATAATGAAGTAAATGATAGCGGTTGAGATAAGCGGGAAAAACGCCTCATAAGTCCGTGAACGGATAATATCGCTCATTCTCGTCAGATCCTGAACGGAGATATAGCCGACGATAGAAGTCATTTTTACAAGGGAAATAAACTCGCCCTTATATACCGGCAGGAATTTGCAGGCTGCCTGCGGCATTACGATTTTGAAAAATGCTTTCGTCTTTGTGTAACCGAGTGCAAGTGCTGCCTCTGTCTGACCTTCGCCGACGGCATCGATCCCGCTTCGAAAGATTTCACTGCTGTATGCGGCGAAATTCAGAGAAAAGGCAATGATTGACACGAAAAGGCCGGACGCCCCGCTGCCGGAGAACACGATGTAATACATGATCATCAGCAGAACGGCAATGGGGGTACCCTGCAACAAACGGACAAAGCACCTGATGAAGCCGTGGACAGCTCTGCTTTTTGTTCTGTTGAGCATGCAGACGGCAAAGCCGAGCAGCGTGCCCAAAACGGCGGACGCGAGTGAGATGATGATGGTCGTCTGAATACCGCGTACGATCATCTTCCATCGGTTTTCTCTGATGAATGTTTTTTCAAAGCTGCTTGAAATGGAATCAAATACGGAACCATCTATTCTGCTCTTGGAATAGACTATGAGCTTCGTATTTGAAGTATATACCGGATCGGAAAAATCCATGGCCTCTCTGCGCTCATCTGTCGCATTCAGATTGGAAAAAACACAATCGCACAGATTTGCCTCAACCGCAGAGGTGATTCCCATGAAATCGTACGTCTTGATTTCTATTTCCGTATTCAAATAATCTGCCAGCCGATAGATCAGCTCCAGATCCATACCGGTCAGAGTGTCGCCCTTATAATAGCTGAAGGGCGGCGTAAGACCGGTAGTGGCGACGATCAGCTTTCCCTGCGGTTTTTCCGGCTTCGGGATCTTCGGCATCTCATCCCTCGCTTCGACGACCCAGCGCTGATACATATCGTCCAGTGTGCCGTCGCTTTTCATTTGCGCGAGGAAAGCGTTTATTTCCCCTTTCAGATTTGGATAAGTCGTATTCTTGGAAATACCGGCAACAATACTGTTGGGTTCGCCGACGTCCTCGTCGATGATTTTGATGTTTTTGATACCCTCTGTTGCCATGGCATAACTCAAGGCAGTCTGATCGATCGCAAAGCCCTGCAGAACACCTTTTTGAACAGCCATGATACCGTCGATATACGAGTTGTATTCCATGACCTTTGCGCTCTGAAAGGTTTCCTCGGCCTCCTTCATGGCAGAGGTACCGATACACGCTGCAACGGTATTCCCCTGCTGATCTACATCTGCCAAGGATGCAAATTCTTTTGCACTGTTTTGCGATGAGCAGGCCGCAAACAGGCACACAATACACACAATGACAGAAACTACAGCTATGCGTTTTTTTGTGGAAGCAATCATATGACGTACCTCAACGGTTTTTCTCTTTGTACGGAAAAATCACCCGTGAGATTTGAATCCCGTACTTTTTTATTATACCGCAAAATAACGGATAACGCAATACGCCACGGGAACGGGATCGAATGAACCGTGCAAAAAAGAGGTGGATGTAACTGAAATCAGTTACATCCACTCGATATGGTTGCGGGAGAGGGA
>JAKSOD010000107.1 GCA_024405755.1 Clostridia bacterium | reverse complement strand
AAAACCGCGCAGGATAACAGGGCGCACTCTGAAAAATATTTATTCCTTATTATATTTGTGCGGAATGCATATTAGATTGCTGGATAGGAAGGCGTTGTCCATAAAGTCCCGGATTCCGTGTATTTCATGTCTTCCCACGAAACGATGAGCACTGCTCTGCCGTGCGAATCATGGACAAAAATCGATGAATGACGATGATTTGTAGTCAGTAAACGAATGTATGGGCAACATCCATGGGAATAGGAAATACACAGGGACAGAAATGAATCGCCCGGATACAAAACAACGACCCGCAAAAACGAGTCAAAAAAAGAGAAAAATTATTTTTTCTGTTTCTTCTTCGACATCGACGGCAGGTCAAGCATATACTTCCCATCGTCAACCCCGATGATAATGTCCTGCGACTCGGCAAGCCGCTCAAGATTCAGCTCATACTTGCCGGGACTCACAATACGGACACTCTCCACCCGTTCCAGAATATCCGTGGGCCTGGATGCCGGCCCCTGATTCCGGACCTCAAGAACCTCCTGCTTTGTTTCCTGCGCAATATCGGCGATGCTTTTCTCCTCTAAAACATCTGCATTACGCACGCGGTCACTCACGTAGAGGAACTTCTTTCCGCCGCAACTCGGGCATCCGCGAAGGATCTCCACCGACCCGTCGCGGAACTCGCGCCCGCACTGAGTACACTTATGTGGCATGGCTGTATTTTGTTCGATGAACGAAATGGTGTTTACTGTGCAGCAGACGCCCAGGCAATCAGGCGGTCCTTCTCGCGCGTAAGCATCTTCAGCTGATCGACCGGGCCGATCACCATCAGTCTGCCAGCAGGACTCTTCCCTCCGCCGAACAGTTTGGAGAAGAGACCGCCTTCTGATCCGCTGCTGGACGGATAGGTCTCGATCTCAATACCCGAAAATCCTCCGGGAGAGATCTCCATCATCGTTGTCTCCAGAAGTTTGCCCTGCTCCTCAGGAGTCAGACCCTTCTCCAGAACAACAATGTAGCCCTGACGGACATCATCAAGAATAAGACGAATCTTCTCCATTGACGTCATCCGGCTCAAGCGATCGCTTGACAGCATATCAATCTGAACGCCCTGAATCATTTTTGCCTCACCTGAATACCTCGGAGATCTTTGCATACAGATCATCCATGTTGTTTCCTTCAAGACCGGAGACCATCACAACCGGGTGCTGCGGGAATGCACTCTTAATTCGCTGGGGTGCTGCATCAGGCAGATCGATCTTGTTGGCGACAATAATGACCGGCAGTTTGCGGGACTCAATGATACCGACCATCATAATGTTCACGTGCATGAACGGATCCTGAGTACTGTCAAGCACGTAGATAACACCGTCAATGTCCTCACGCAGCCAGTGCATTGCCTCGGCAACACCTTCCGTTGCCTCGCGGGCACGGGCGACCGCCTCGTCCTGATCCATACCGTACTCAAGGAACTCGTGGTAATCGATCTTTGTGGTAACTCCCGGGGTGTCCACAATATCAATCAGAAGCTTACTGCCGCCGCTGTTGATCTCAACACCCTCCTTTCTCCGGGCACGGCGGGTTTCATGCGGGACCTCGCTCACAGGACCGATTGCCTCACCCGTCACATCACGGACAATACGATTGGCAAGCGTGGTCTTACCGGCATTCGGCGGACCGTAGATTCCAACACGCGACCGTTTTTTACCGAACAGCTTTGAGAAAAAGCCTTTTATACGCGTCATTACTGCCATGAAAACACCTTAATTGGGATACGTAGTAGTTCGGTTGTAAAGGAATATAAACGTTCATGTTCGAAGGGTGTTGCACCGAAATTCGTTTCTTGCCTGTGAATGATCGTCATCGATCGAATTTCAGCCCACGACTCGCACGGCAGAGTCGTGTTCACCGCTCCGCGGGAAGACGCGAAACACACGGAAAAAAACATCACGGAACATACGTAAACATCGCAGAATCCTAAATTAATCTGTTTCCGTGATTTTCTTGTTTATTCCGTGATGTTAAAAATTTCTGCGTGTTCTGTGTTTTCCGTGGGATATTCAGGAATAAAGGTGCAACTCCTGTTCGTAAAGTGAAAAGCCGGACGGACGTCAGACGAAAAGAAAAATCTCAATACTTTCTATCTATGATCATAGCTTCTATAAAATACAATCCCTACAGAGTATATATACTTCCCGGGACGGAGAGGAAAAACCGCAGGTGATGCCTGATTCTCATGGAATAAACAATGAATTCTCCGCGCGTTATTTTTGAAAAGGGCTCAAAAGATAATGAATTTATACTGGGAAGGAGTATTACTCAATAATCACCAG
>JAKSOD010000106.1 GCA_024405755.1 Clostridia bacterium | reverse complement strand
CAATAAAAAGTCCCCCGAAAGCAAAAAACTTTCGGGGGATCCGTATGAAAGCGAACCGTGATTCCCTGCCCGCTCCGTTATGCCAAGCCGTACTTCTCGGCATAAGCCGCCAACGCTTTTTCGAAGCACTCCATGGGGATCCTTGCCATACCGGCACCGAGGATTCCGCCGTCTTTGGCGATCATGCCGCCGTGGATGCAGGGCGTGATTCCGGTTTTGACCACTTTGAGCATATCAATGGCGCAAGGAGGCCCGTCAAAGCCGTAGGTCGGGATGGGATAATTGCCGTTTTTCGCAACGGTGATCTTTTCCATCTCGCGGGATTGCTCGATGGCACCGTCGATCTGCAAGCCGCGCAGGTTGCAAACGATCGGGCTTGCGGCGGCGGCAAAACCGCCCATTCCGGCACACTCGACCGTACAGCTGTCGCCGATCCACGGAAGCTGCATATCCATATTGAATTCGGGAGAATTGTATTTGCCGTAGATGTAGGGTGCTTTTGCGGTAAACCAACGGTCGCCGAGCGCCGCGATCTTAATACCGAATTCCACGCCTTTTCCGCCCATGGCGCTGACTACTGTCGAATATTCACGTCCGCGGTTGCCGAGCGTTGCCGTACGGCAGGCGCCCTGTCCGAGACAGTAGAAGAAGCGCGGGGTTTCCGTAAGGAAGCGAATGGCATCGAGAACCTGCCGGCGCGGGAACTCCGGAACGTCCATTTCCGCCAATTTGGGGACAACGAGGTGTTGAAAAATGTAGTCCGCCGCCGTTTGACGGGTATGGTTTTCATCTCCCATCTGAAGGGATTTCGCAAGGATCGGTTTGATCGAAAGTCCGCCGAGTTGCTTTACCAATTCCCGCATCGGCGGGAACAGCCACTCACGCATCCGCCCTGATCATATACACCGAACATCAGAATGTCCGGCGGAGTATCGCGGAACGCATCGAACAGTCCCATGCGGTTTTTGAGAATGAGGTCAAGTCCGCCGGACTTGTGCGGGCAGATCTCGGTGTGGTAGTGGCCGCGAGGTTCACGGAAATAACCGTTTTGTGCCGTCCATTCCGCTCTCATGACGTCGGGAGTGGTGTTGTATCCTTCGTTTGCCAACAAGACGAATCCGATCTTCATACCGAAATATTTTCCGGTTTGCAGGATGAGCTTCAGCCTTTTGATGATCGACTGTGCGCTGGGATCGTCGATTCCCGCGTAGTGATGAAAATCAAACCGGACGCGAATGAAGCGCACGCCCCAAAGCGCAAGTTCTTCCACATAGCGGATCACTTCTTCCGGTGCGTTGACGTAGAAATTTCCGAAATGGAAGGCAAAATAAACGCCGCAGAATTCCTGCTTCGGGGCATACGTTCCGGAAAAGTGCGTGATTGTCATGCCGTCGCCGTCGAAGTCATTTTCCTGCAGGAATCGCCCCGCGCCCGAGATGACACCAAGCAAAGTGGAGGCTTCAATCAACACGCCGTCCGGCAGATCGGTGATGCGATATGCGTCTGCCGCGATGTCGGAGGTTTGTTTCAGAGCGTAACCGTATATTCTTCCCCTTCGGAAACACCGTAAAGGGAAAAGGCTTTCCGCAAGACGATTTGCTTTACTCTTTGAAAGCGATCGTCCGGGAAACCGCTATTGAGAACTTTTAATGAATGAATCATGGGATTCTCTCCTTGTCTTTGATTTGTACAAATTTTACTTTATCATTTGATGGTTTCAGCCATTCGTCCAAGAAGCGCATTTGCTCCCCGGTATGGAACCAATGCTCGCCGTTCGGCATCACGGTAACTTCCGCACCCGATTTTTCGGCAAATCCGTTTACCGTTTTCGTGGACTGCATATTGTCGTTTTCACCGTACAGGATCTCCGTGGGGATTGTCCATTCAATCGGATGTTCGCGCACCCACCGCAAGTGTTCCCACGAAAGCGTTTCGCCGAAGGAAGTCGGAATCTCGCGCTTTGTTTCAAGCTCCTTTTCCGTAACGTTTGCCCATAGCATCATATCGGAAATCAGTTTTTCCATATCGACGACCGGAGATATGAAATAAGCTTTTTTGATCGGTTTATCCGCGAGGGAGCAAAGAGAAAAATATGCGCCGATGCTGTTTGCGATCAGAGTAACGCTGTCATACCCCTGTGAAACGGTATCGTAGTATTCCGAAAATTCCGCCGTCGCCTGCCACGGAGTTTGGGCTTGATAATCCATTCCGATAACGTCCCGATCGGGAAACAAGGGTACATAATGCTCCGATTCCGAAACCGAACCGCCTTTTCCGTGTACATATATCACGAGTTCATGCGATTTTTTTACGGGATTATCATTCAGCAT
>JAKSOD010000105.1 GCA_024405755.1 Clostridia bacterium | reverse complement strand
CCGCAGCTTTTTCACCGTTTATCTGGAGAAGTGCAAAGATGTAGATTAAGAGATAAAGGATTACCGGTGTCGGATTTCTGATAGTGATGTTTCCGAATGTTTTAAACTCTTTATCAATGGTGACAGATTCTGCAACATCCAGATTTCCGCCGACGGTCATTTTTCCGTGGATTTTTACCCCTTCTCCAATGTAAGCATCTCCATTGCAGATAACCGTTCCAAAGACCTCGCAGAAATTATCAAGGCGCAGATCACCTCCTGCCATGATGTCTCCATTGATTGTGGTACATTCACAGACGGCAACATCTTCACCGGTCAGACCAAACTCGATTCTGCTGTGATCTCCAATGATAATATCACTTTTTGTTTTCAGAAGACGTTCCTGCAGTTCGGTTTTGTCCGGTAAAACACATGACTTAAAGAGTTCAGAGGCAGAAAGGACAGTGTCAAGTGTTTCGCGGTCAAGTTTGGAGAGATGTTCACGCAGTTCATCTTCGGACATGACTTCGGTAAAGAGCGGTTCGTCAGCATCCGGCGCAGAGGTATTTTCTCCGGCAGCTTTGCTTGTGGTGTCTGCCGGTTTGAAATCTGCGGCGCTGGTATCAGCTGTTTTAGCATCAGCTGTTTTTTCCTTATGGATGCCGCCGCCTAAAACTGCTGAGGCAGCATCGGATATGGTTTTCTGCTGCAGCGGTTTTTCCTTTAGTTTTGCTGCCGCAAGTATTGCTTCGCGGCGTTCTATCTCTTCCTCTTCTTCTGGTGTCAGCACCGGAATGTTGAGATATTTTTCGTTCTGTCCTTCTGCCATGTTTTTTTCCTGAATGAGTTTTTATGCGCCGTACTTATGGGTTTTATCCACTAAGTCGAGCAGAATTGCCATCAGTGAACCGCCGCAGATTCTGCACATTCCGCCAGCGGCGCAGGATATTTCATCATACTTTTCAACGGTATCTACGCGGACGCCGTCGCCGTGAATAATCAGCGGAACAGGGTCTGCACTGTGCTCTTTGATGGTGCACGGGGTTGAGTGGTCTCCGCAGACGGCAATAAGCAGGTCTTCTCTTGCCAAGAACGGTTTTATGGCTTCATCAATTTTTTCGAGGAAGTCTTTTTTCTCCTGTGCTTTTCCGTCATGTCCGTATTCGTCTGCGTTTTTGATGTTGAATAAGACGAAGTCTTTTTTGTCGAGTTCAGACATGACGAGGTTTACCTGTTCTGATAAAGGAGTTGTCGGAAGGACAGGGATTCGTTCAAGACCTACGGAGACACCAATGCCGGCAATAAGAGCTGCTGCTGCTACCACACTGCCGGTTAATTCATGTTTCTTTTCGAAGGGTTCATAGACTCCCATTTCGCCGGCTCCCCTGATTAACACAGCGTTTGCCGGGTTTTTGCCGGCTTTAATGCGGTCAAGGTTTACCGGATGGTTTTCGAGGATGCCGGCTGCCTGACGTGCAAACTCGTTACAGACTTCTGCGGTGTGTTTTGCTTCTGCGGTGTCTTTGGTTGGAACAATAGTGAGCGGTGCCGCCCCGGTTTTTTTCGGGTCGTTTGTGGTAACGTCTGCAGAAAGTCCTTTGCCTTTGAGAGCTAAGGCAGCACGATGTCCTGTTCCCGGCTCGAATTCGATGGTAACTCCGTATTTTGAAAGGTCAACACCTTCTTTTACGGCACGGGAGATTTCTTTGGTGTCTTCTATGCGCCCTGCACGGCGGTCGCTTACAAGCCCTTCGGTTACGGTTGCATAGTTTGCGCGAAATCCTATCATGCCGGGCTCCATGGAGATTCCGCAGCCTGCGGCTTCAAGTGGTCCGCGTCCTGTGTAGTACTGCTGCGGCGGATATCCTAATAAGCTTAAGTGGGATGTGTCAGAGCCGGCACGGATTCCTGCGGCAACAGGGTCCATGATGCCGCAGATACCTGTTTTTGCAAGGGTGTCAAGGTTAGGGAGGGACGCTGCCTGCAGCGGGGTTTTATTTCCTAATGCTTCACACGGGCGGTCTCCTACGCCGTCGATTATGAGAAGAAGAATTTTAGATGCTGTCATACTATAATCTCTATGATAGATATGTGTATTATATTTGACGTTTCAAGGGAAAAAAGGATGGGGGGATTTTGATGGAAAAAAGATGGCGCAGAAAGAATTGTGATACATTTACTGTGGTGATTTCCTTTGCATGTTTTTGTATGGGGGTTATTATGTTTTAGCAGGCATTGATGTTAAGAAATGCAGACTGTACTGAATAGAGTTGTCGTTTGTATTTCAGCCGGGGCGTGAACAGTTAGATAAAAAATGTTATAAATCAATGCCGTACTTTGCGGCATTGGCATCAGCGATTGCCTGAATCTTG
>JAKSOD010000104.1 GCA_024405755.1 Clostridia bacterium | reverse complement strand
GAAAGCGTCTATAAAATGGTGCTCAAAGGCGACGCTTCGGGCGTAACCGCTCCGGGGCAGTTCATCAACATCTTAATCGAAGGACAGTTCTTACGCCGTCCGATATCAGTCTGCGACTCAACAGAAGACTCGATTACGATAATCTTTAAAGTCATCGGCAAAGGAACAGAAATCCTCAGTAAGATGTCCGCAGGCGAAAAGCTCGACATCCTAACCGGACTTGGAAACGGCTATGACCTTAAAGCCGCAGGAGAACACCCCGTCTTAATCGGAGGAGGTGTCGGGGTTCCGCCGCTCTATAAACTTGCAAAAATCTTAACAGCCGCCGGAAAATCCGTTACTGTGATTCTCGGATTCAACACCAGGTCCGAGATATTCTATGAAGACGAGTTCAAGGCGCTCGGTGCAGATGTCTTCGTAACAACCGTTGACGGAAGCTATGGAATCAAAGGATTTGTAACCGCGGCAATGCCTGAGGTCTGTTCACACTACTACGCCTGCGGACCCGAGCCGATGCTTAAAGCGGTCTTTTCTGCTGCCAAATCCGCCGGCGAGATGAGTTTTGAGGAACGCATGGGCTGCGGATTCGGGGCATGTATGGGATGCTCATGTAAAACGGTCACCGGCTTTAAACGCATCTGCAAAGAAGGACCGGTGATGAAATCGGAGGATATTTTATGGTAGAATGCGACATACGAACCAATCTCTGCGGCATCGCCCTTGATAATCCGGTAATTCCGGCGAGCGGCACGTTCGGCTACGGATATGAGTTTGCAGAAATCTATGACATCAACTGTCTGGGTACGTTTTCCTTCAAAGGAACAACCCGTGAGCCGCGGTTTGGAAATCCGACGCCGCGTATTGCAGAATGCAGATGCGGTATGCTCAACGCCGTAGGATTACAGAATCCCGGTGTTGACCGCGTGATATCCGAAGAGCTTCCGAAACTCAAAGCGGTTTTCAGCAAACCCGTTATGGCAAATGTAAGCGGATTCTCGCTCGATGAGTATGTCGAGGTCTGCAAAAAACTTGATTCCGAAGAGCAGATCGGCTGGTTCGAGGTAAACATCTCCTGCCCGAATGTACAAGGCGGCGGGATGCACTTCGGAACTGACCCGGAAAGCGCTGCAGAAGTTACGAAAGCGGTTAAAGCGGTTACGAAAAAACCGGTTATCATCAAGTTATCTCCGAACGTCGCAGACATTACAGAAATCGCGTGCGCCTGTGAAAACGCAGGAGCGGACGGACTCTCGCTTATCAACACGCTTGTCGGTATGAGAATTGATTTACGGAAACGAAAACCGCTTCTGGCAAATACGACCGGCGGTTTTTCCGGTCCTGCTGTGTTTCCGGCAGCGCTTCGCATGGTCTATCAGACCGCTGAAGCGGTGAAGATTCCGATTGTCGGAATCGGCGGTGTTTCAACCGCTGAAGATGTAATTGAGATGATGATGGCAGGCGCCTGTGCAGTTGAGGTCGGAACGGCAAACCTGATTCGCCCGACAGCCTCCCGCGATATTATCAATGAACTGCCTAAGACGATGAAAAAATACGGAATCACCTCATTAGAAGAAATTATAGGAGCTGCTCACTAATGGCTAAAGATGTTATTATCGCCTGTGATTTTGACCGTGCAGAAACGGTTTTTTCCTTTCTGGACAAGTTCACCGGCAAAAAACCGTTCGTAAAAATCGGCATGGAGTTATTCTATGCAGAAGGTCCGGCAATTGTCCGCGAGATTAAACGCCGCGGACATAAAATCTTTCTGGATTTAAAACTGCATGATATTCCGACGACGGTAAAGAAAAGTATGGCTGTTCTTTCAAATCTCGATGTTGATATGTGCAACGTCCACGCAGCAGGAACTCTTGCTATGATGAAGGCGGCTCTCGAAGGCTTACAAAGACCTGATGGTACACGGCCGCTGTTAATCGCGGTAACACAGCTTACCTCGACGGGTCAGGAGGAGCTGGAAAAGGAAATCCTGATTGAAAAGCCGATGGCAGAAGTTGTTGCCCGCTACGCTAAAAATGCGTTTCTGGCAGGTCTTGACGGCGTTGTCTGTTCACCGCTCGAAGCTGACGGCGTTCACTCGGTTTGCGGAAAACAGTTCGTTACGGTAACGCCGGGCATCCGGTTTGCAGATTCTGCTGTAGGCGATCAGAAACGGGTTATGACGCCTGAAGCGGCACGAAAGGCCGGTTCAGATTATATTGTTGTGGGGCGTCCGATTACGCAGGCTGATGACCCGGTCGCGGCGTATGAACGATGCTGTAAGGAATTCCTTGGGGAATAATTCAGAAAGCGGGTTTAAGAGAAGGATTCTCCTGCTTTTTTTGAAGCTTGGCAACTATTCAGCC
>JAKSOD010000103.1 GCA_024405755.1 Clostridia bacterium | reverse complement strand
AGGGATCCTTTGAGGCACAGAAAATTGCAAAGGCAATGTCTTCTCCGACCTCGGCAGACCTGTTCAACACCCTTTCTGACTGCCCAATGAGTGCAACCGCGTTAGCCGAGCGGAGCGGACTCCCCCTGACAACCGTAAAATATCATCTGGAAAATATGCTCTCGGCAGGCCTCATCGAGGTTACGGACACGCGCTGGAGCGCAAAAGGCCGTGAGATGAAAATTTATGCGGTCAAGGATCAGGTTGTAGTAATTGCACCCAAAAAGAAAGTGGACATCCGCGGCATCGTGGAACGCTACGGTGTGGCCGCAGGTGCCCTCGCAGTAGTATGCGCTCTGGGCCTTGCAATCCCGTCAACACTGCTCGGATTCATTCAGGGAACGCCGGTCGGATCGGATGCCGTACCGGCAATGCTAAAGACCGGACAGATCGAAGTCGGACTGGGAGACCCCCAGGCAGTTACAATCGAGGCAAATACACTCGTAACCCCGACGGATACCATAGCAGCCGTATCCGGCATGCCGCCCTGGATTCATGAGGCAGTCATCCTGTTCTTCATTGCAGGCGTAGTGATTCTCGCGCTGATGATGGCGTATGAAGTGTACTCCATCCGGCGCGACGTCTGATATTCCCCTGTTTTTATCGGTGAAACAACCATTCAGACAATACGTTCCAGACCCGGGGGAAACTTCCGGTACCGGAAAAAACCATTTTACCCGGCAAAGAAAAAAAGAGGAGAGATATGGCGATGAGAAGAAGTTATTTCTTCTTCGTATCCTTTTTCATCTCGTTTGCAGCCTGTTTCACACCTTTGGTCACGCCCTTGACGGTGGTGGAAATAGTATCTGCAGCATTGGTAAGAGTATCTTCAACTTTATGGGCAATTTCTTTTTCTTTGTGAGAGGAGGTATTCGATGACATTGGTACATTCCTTAGAGATGGTATCGGTGCAGCAACTGCAGGCAGAACACCCGTCTGTGCTACAATAGGTATATTATTTCCTGAACTAATAGCAGTTCAGATAGTACCAAAAATCGGCCAAAACGTCAAATACTGTCACCATCAAAGCATTTTTGTAAGACGGATCAGATCAGTGCAACGCACACCGCCCCCGGACGGGACCGGGATACTTCCCGGGAAAAAAGAATTATTTTTTGGATCCCGCAGCATTCACCACGGTGGGGAGATGCAGGGCAATCTCTTCAATCATCTCAACCGGGAATCCGACCACCATCTCCTCATCCGCAATACCGGAAAACTTGCGGGAACCGTCACAACCAAGCGAGAAGTTCGGTTTGCCGCTCAGAAGAACATAGGCGGTCGCATCGGAACATACAGACTGAATGCCGGAAAACTGCGGATAAATTCTGCCACCGAGCCGGTAAAGCACTGTCTGGGCGAGTTTGAGCATTGCTTTTGGTTTTGCAAAGAGCAACACGACGCTTGGTGCAAACTCAGCCTTCTCCAGTGGTGCATACAGCGTTGCATACGTCTCCTGCGGCAGATTCGGCACACTCTCCATGGTCCGGCGGCTGGAAGAAACAGACTCGTATTTTCCCAGTTTATAATAGTGTTCACCGGATTTCAGCGTTGCACCCTTCGCACGAAGACCAAGCGCCCATGCACCGCCGCCGCACTGGTGTTTCGCATCGGTTGCATAGAAAACCTTCCCCTCGCGGGCAAGGGAAATCATGCGGCAGTGGCGGATTGTTTCCTCAATCTCAGGAACACCGTCCGGAATCTGTTCCGGGGCGGTTACGATCTTCACCGCAACCGGAGAACCACAGAGATCCAGGTTTTCCTTGAGCACAGCAGAAATCGCTGCAAAATCCGGATTTGATTTCATACCATCCATGATGGAACATAGGAGACGCAGTTATATAATCATTCCTTTCCCAAGGCGTTGTCCGTAAAGTCCTGAGACCCACACTTCGTACGGGAGAAACGTGCCCGCCGCTTTGCGGGAGGACACTGAACACACTGAAAAGAAAAAAAAACATCAAGGTGTGATACCACGAAATGAGTTAGTAGGTCTTTTTTCACGGACCATACACGATGATGTGTAGTCAGTCCGGCGTTGCCCATAAATTCATTGATTGCCTGTGAATGATCGTCATTGATCGATTTTCAGCCCACGATTCGCACGGCAGAACCGTACTCGCCGCTCCGCGGGAAGAGACGAAACACACGGAAACAAAATTTCCGTGTTGTTCACGAACCGTTCCGTGATGTTTTTCTTTCAAGTGTGTTCAGTGTTTTCCGTGGGTATCAGGGCTTTATGGACAACACCCTTCCAAAACCCGGAAATCCTGACCGGAAGTCAGGATCGGAATACGGGAAACAACCGCAAGATAAACCACATACAAATATATGAAATCACGCACGGCCG
>JAKSOD010000102.1 GCA_024405755.1 Clostridia bacterium | reverse complement strand
AAACGGCTTCCTTTACTTAAGGCAACACCGCACAATTCACGGCTGACGCCTTGACGGCGCATATGCTTGCATCTTTTCCGTCATACTTCACAAAATTTCGTTGAAATAGATTAACTATTCCTTCCTCATTTTGTATCGTCTGACGAAAAATCTGACGGCGCATCTGCACCGCCAGAATTGTGCGGTATTGCCTTAAATATGTGTTATAAATGAATTTGGGAGACATTAAAAAAGCAGACATACAACTTTTCAGTAATATGTCTGCTAATTTGTTTAGATAAAGACTTAAACAGTCAGGTCTTCCCATTGATTTTGTCTCAGATATTGACCGACTGATTTTCTGTACGCTTCCGCTTGGTCGAAACCAATCTGGAATTGATCGTATAGATTAGTCCTCCCCACTTTTGATAGCTGCCTGTGTGACGGCTATTAAGTCGCGGAAAGATTTTTAAATCTGCGACTCTTTGATAGCGGCCTATATGATTGTATCTAAAACGCGGAAACCACGTTCGGCGATTCTTTGATCGCTGTCTGAGTGGCGACCGGAATACTGCGGGAAAACGGTTTCGTTTATTCCTTCACGGCTCGGGTCAGAATCATGGTCGGCACATTGTAGTCGAAAAACGGACCGGAACTGTTCGTGTCTTCCAACAGGTCTTTCAGAATGAATCCGGCTTTGAGCTGTCCGCCGATCTGCTCTTCCGGCGTGTGAGAAAAGATAAAGGCCATATCCTCATCCAGCAATTCTTGCAGGAGTTGTTCGTCCTGCAGCGGATTGAACGGCAGACGGTGACGCAGTGTACCGGTATCGCCGTCAAAAGCCCAATAGATGCCCGCATCCAGTCCCGCCAGAAATACGCCGCCCGGTTTAAGAACACGGTAAATTTCTTCAAACACCGGATAGACATTTTCAATATAGTGATTGGAGATTGGATTGACCACAAAATCAAAGGATGCATCTTCAAAGGGAAGCGGCTCCGCCATGTCCCCTTTTATCAGCGTGATCGGGTAGTTTTCGCGCTCGCTGACCAGGCGGTCCGACAGGAGCTGCTGCTCCGAGATATCTAATAGGGTGCATTCCGCACCTAAGGCGGACAGCACCGCCATCTGCTGACCGCCGCCTGCGGCAAGTCCCAGCACTTTCTTTCCGGCGCAGTTTCCATACCAGGAAAATGTAACTTTGCGGAGGGGCGTTAAGGTCAGCACTTCTTCTCGGTTGGCGGCTTTCAGATAGTCTTCATGAGAGATCGGCTCCATCCAGGACAATCCGTACTTGTCTTTCCAGGAGTTGATGATCTCGCCGTTTTGCTGTGTATATTTCATAATGATTTCTCCGTCAGGTCACAAAGTATGAAAACATCAGGTTTCGGTCCTTGTCAGCCTTGTTACCTTGCAGATTGATACGCCCGTAGGTAATTTTTGTTTCCATCGTGATTTGACTCACAGGCCACTTTGAAGTAATAGCAGGAGTAATGAATTGAAGTTTGATGTCTTCTTCAGTCGTTAGTTTTTTATCCATAGCGTAACTCCTTGTTGTGTTTATCTTATATCATCCAAATCGGGACGATCAGGTTATTGCTGTCAAATGCACCGAGCTTATCGGTTATACAAAGAACCGCCGATGTGCCAAGCACAAGTGGAGATTTATCAATCAGCGAGAAGGCTTTTGTGATTCGTTTGTCGGGGGTTGCGGTCTTCTTGATCTCAAGCGGGCAGAGTTTTCCGTCACCCTCGATAATAACATCAATCTCACGGGCATCTTTATCACGGTAATAATTGATATATGGCATAAGTCCCGCATTCTGATAGCTCTTCATGATTTCGGAAACAACAAAATTTTCAAGAAGTGCTCCACTCATAGCACCGCTTTCGGCAACTTCGGGAGAAGACCATTTTGTAAGGTAGCAGACAAGTCCCGTATCGTAGAAATATAGTTTCGGCGTTTTGATTGTGCGTTTGAGAACATTGTTGGAATAGGGATGCAAAAGAAATACGATACCAAGCGTTTCAAGGATGCCGAGCCACGCTTTGGCGGTGATTTGGTCAATATCCGCATCGTCTGCCATTGCTTTATAGTTTACAAGTTGAGAAGCACGGGCGGCAGCGGCAGTGATAAACTTAGAGAATTTCAGTGCATCAATCGAGCCGGACAACTCTCTGACATCACGCTCGACATAGGTGGAGATATAGGAAGAATAGAAGATATTGCGGTCGGCATTCGCGCCGGAAATAAGTCCCGGCATACATCCCGTCCAAATACGCTCGAAAAGCTCCGGCGTGGTAAGCGGCGAGATTGCTTTTGCATCCTCCATCAGTTCCCCAAAATCCGTCGTGAACGGGCGGTTTGATACTCCCGTAATCTCCCTTTGCGAAAGTGGGGACATATGCAGAAGTGCCACACGACCGGCAAGCGATTCCTGCACACCTTGCATCAAGCGGAAAATCTGCG
>JAKSOD010000101.1 GCA_024405755.1 Clostridia bacterium | reverse complement strand
CGCATTCTGTGCCGCAAGCGGCTTGAATTGCGGACAATGCACGATAAATTTCTGTCTCATGCGCTGATCTGAAGGACATTGGTGTCCTCGGCCTGTCGTTCACGCTCATGCCTTTTGCGATCTTCGCAGGGCTTCTTTTTCAAGAAACACAAGATCGTGCTTTCCTGCGGAATTCCTCGGGATCGAATCACAGAAAATGATCTCATTTGGGATCAGATACTCCGGCAGACTGCTTCTGCAGATGCCTATCACGTGCTGTTTCATCTTTTTATTAGAAATGCTTCTATCTGAAACGAGAAACAATGCAAGGCTTCGGACAAAGGCCGTACCCTTTTCGATATAGGATACCAGCGCACAGTCCGTCACGCCGGGAAGGGTTTTCACCTTGTCTTCAACGAGCTGTAAAAACACCTTTGTTCCGTTGCTCACCACAACCATTCGTTTCTTTCTGCCGTCAATGAACAGATTTCCACCCTGACCGATATGCCCCAGATCTCCGGTGTGGATCCAGTCTTTGCCGTCAGAATGACGTTTTATGAGCGCCTTGGTTGCTTCCTCGTCGTGATAATAGCCCGAAGTCTGAGAAGGTGAACAGATGCAGACCTCGCCGCACATTCCCTCTGCAATCTCACTGATACCGTCAACCTCATCTACAATTTTGATTTGGACTCCCGGCATTGATGTTCCGACAGACCCATCCACCCGAGCGTTCATGCTTTGCTTGCAGGCTCCGCCGGAGGTCTCTGTCATACCGTAGCCCTGGAAATGGTATGCCTCACAGTTTCGCTCATGCAGAAAGCGGTTAAGCTGTGCCTGCTTTTCTGCGCTGAAGCTCTCTCCACCAGAACAGACATATTTTATGAAAGACAGATCGGCCTTCTTTAGCTTTCTCGATTTCATGATAGCTTCAAAATGATGCGGAACGCCGCAATAAGCGTTCGGCTTCTTTTTTAATATAACGGATGGAATTTTCGCGTCGTTGTAAATGGGGCTGATGATAATTCTCATACCGACGCATAACGGAAAGTGAATGGAGCTCAGCCAACCGTAGCAAGCAAACAGGGGCATGACCGACAAAAGAGACTCTATCTGAGAATAATCATCGCCGCTGAGAATACTTGCCTGAGCGGCAAGATTGAGTTTTTCATTACTCAAAACGACATACTTCCGCTTGCCGGTCGTTCCGCTGGTCGTGAAAATAACATCAGTGTCTTCTGGGGTATCACACGATTCTCGCGAGAATGAGCTGTCTGCTTTGGCGATAAAGGTTTTCCAGGAAACGCAATGGGAATTGTATCTGAAAAAAGAATTTCCGGTGAATAATCTGTACCATGAACGGAAAAATTCTACCGTGCCGTTCAAGCCAATGCACGGAGAGACAATGACAAAAACGATTTCGGGATGGGCGGCCTGTAAATGACGTACCAGTTTGCCTTGCCAGTCGCTGAGGAACATGATCTTCGGCGAAATGTGATCACAAAGCTCCGTTAATTCTGCTTTGGAATATCTGACATCCGCAAGAACCGGAACGGCACCTAAAATCCCGCAGGCATACATCAGAGGGATGGACTCCGGAGAGGTGATCAGCGATAAAATGACCTTGTCATCCTTTTTTACACCGTAGGATTGAAGTGCCGAGGCGGCTTTGAGCGTATTCGCCTTCAAGTCACCGAAGGTATATTTCTTCCCGTAGTAGTCAAGTGCCTCCGAAGAATCAAGCTCGCTTGTATGACAGCAAAGATAATCAAACATAGACTGCTTCACGGATACTTGTTCTTTCAAATTCACCATAATACTCTTTTCACTCCCAATAATCCCGTAAATTTATCTAATTGTATGACAGACTGTCATATTTGTCAAGAAAAAATATGACAATATGTAATATGGTTAGGAGGAGCTATGAAAAGAATCAAAGAACTTCGCAAAGAAAAACGAATGACACAAATTGCAATGCAGTTAGCCACCGGAATCGATCAGGCACTGCTTTCAAAATTTGAAAGCGGGGAGCGCGTTCCTCCGACGGAAACGCTTGTGATTATTGCTGATTTTTTCAATGTCAGCACCGACTATCTTTTGGAACGTACTGACAATCGGGAAATCAACCAATAGACGATCGGAATTGCCTTTATTTCTGCTTGACGGCTGAGGAAAACAATGCTACAATTATTTCCGACGCCGGTGTGGTGGAATAGGTAGACACAAGGGACTTAAAATCCCTCGCCCCTAAAAGCGTACCGGTTCGAGTCCGGTCACCGGCACCAAAAAGCAGAGGCACCCGAAGGGGGCCTCTGCTTTTTGGTTTTGCCGTGCCGAGACGAGAACCGGAGGTTCGAACTCGAGTATTTTCATCTGCGAAGCAGATGTGCCGCGATTTATCGCGGCAACAGACGAAGTCAGAAAATACGAAGAGTCACGGAGCGAAGCGGAGTATACCGGTCACCGGCACCAAAAAGCAGAGGCACCCGAAGGGCGCCTCTGCTTTTTGGTTTTGCCGTGCCGAGACGAGAACCGGAGGTTCGAACTCGA
>JAKSOD010000100.1 GCA_024405755.1 Clostridia bacterium | reverse complement strand
CCCATTCCAGGTCAACGGAAGAGCAGAAGGCGGCCGGGAGCGCCGGGATCTGACGGATGAATGCATGGCCGCCTTCATTTGCGGTGGGATCGGTTTACACTGGTCCTCGGTTTGATCTGCAGCAGTTTCGCGGTATTTTATCACCGTGCTGTATCAAACAGATCGTAAAAACCGGTCTGCTTCAGAATATTCAGCACCACCTCCTGTGCACCGCGAAAACGAAGCTTTTTCTCTTTCAGACGCTTTTGCATTATCAGCAATGTGCGAAGCCCTGCGGAAGATATGTAATCCAGTCCTGACGCATCTATTGTAATATCCGTGATCGTGTCTTCCCCGGATGCCCTTGTGTATTCCTCCAGAAGGACCGGTGCCGTGACCGAATCCAGACGTCCGGTCAGTCTGATGTACATCCGTCCTGCATTACAGGTGATTTCTGCGCTGTATTTATCTGAAGCCCCGGCCTGGTCCCGGTCTCTTTTTTCTCCGGCAGTCAGCTTCAGGCATTGGATACCGGCCAGGTTCCTTCTTACATTTTCGATCTGTTCCGGCGTCAGGCTCTCAAACGAATGCATCTGCGCACCCTCCGGGAAAAACGGTACGAATTCATATATAAGATCGTATTTCTTAAACAGCTCCTGCATCTGTTCCATCGGCATATCGCTGATCGAACCGGTGAGTTTCGTATCTGATTTCTTCTCAATGCTGCGGCCTATTGCCAGCATGGCCTTCATGCCTTCCTCTTTCCCCAGCAATGCCATAAAAATACCGGCCATGAACCTGGCCGTTACAAGGTCCGGCGTAACGAAATATCCGCCGTGCTCATGCAGGACCGTGGAAATGCTGTTTATCATGCTCTCATATTCGTAAGTGCCAAAATAAATCAGAAGACCTTCGCAGCACATGAGTATCTTCCCGTCCATTGACGCGGCGGCCTCTTTTACAGATAAAGGATCTGTGATATCCGTCAGACGATAGGCGAACCGGCCGGGCAGATTCTCCGCCGCAGAGACTTTATCCGCGATTTCTGACATGGCTCTGGTCGCTGATTCAAGATCGCATCCTAAGTAATTTCGGCCTTTTCTTGCCATGACAAGCCCGCGCGGAGAAAATCCACAGCCAAGATCCATAACGTTCATCATGCCGGAGCTCTCGACAGATCGATTAATAAAGCTGTACCGTGCCTCCTGTACCACTGCAAGCGGCGATATTTTCTCACCGCTGACCTGATAGTTGCTCATGAAATCCTGAAATCCGAATATCCCGGCAAGATTTACCGCTTCCGGAACTCCCGCAGCTGCAAGCTGTGATATGGTAAGTCTCGCTGTGTCAATGACAGGATTCGTTGTTTCCGCTGAATTGATCTTCATATCTTTCATTGCCCTGTACTCCCCCGTTTATCGTCCGGATGCCAACCGTGTGTCATGGCACCGAACCTGCCGACATGGTTAGCTTGTTTACGATATTTTACCATATAGTGAAACGAAAATGACCTCAGGATCAGCGTAACATAATAATCTTTTTCTATGATATCCGTTCTCACCCGAAACCGTCCCCGGTGTATTACCGCCAATATTACCGACAAGATTACCGACAAGATTGCCGACAAGATTACCGTCAACTGTCAGAATACTTCTAAAAAGGGCGCCTGTTTTCAGGCGCCCCGCGGAAACATTAACTCTCATTTCTCAAAATCGTTATTTTCATTTTGCGATTTTACTACAAAATCGTCATTTTGTATACTGCGAAACCGAAGTATTTCTGCAAAATCGTCAATTATCTTAACTCCATCCCTTCCACACATCCGGCTGATAGCCGAAGGTGGACTGCTTTCCGTTTCTCAACAAATACGAAATCTGTATTTTCCCTTACCCTGCCCGGAAACCGGTACAATAACTCTGCGATCTGCCATATCGCGAAGCAGTTCGGAACTTCTGGTCGGCTTCAGCCCAAGTAACTTTACAACATCAGATCTGCCGAAAACCGTGTGATAACCAAACGCCTCCCATAGCCTGATCACATTTGCAGCCGTTTTTGTGGTAAACGCTTTCTCAATGTTCGCCTTTTGAATCTCAATGTTCGCTTTTTCGGTTTCAATGTTCGCTTTTTCAGGCGCCTTAAAAGCACCGCTGATGTGCAATGTTCGATTATGAAGCGGATTCTGCTCGTTCAGCAAAAGATTTCTTAAAAACAGCTCCAGGAATTCTGTTGTTTTATGAATACCGTTTTTCAGATCACTATAGTTTGCGCGAACAAGACTGTTCCGGAAATACCACGCATTTTCAGCAAAAATGTCGTTGGTAACATCAAACCCAAGAGTTCTCAGATTGATCACCTCACGAATTCAAACTTCAACTCCATCCCTTCCACACATCCGGCTGATAGCCGATGGTGGATTGCTTTCCGTTCCTTACCACCGGTGTTTTGATCACCTGGGGATTCTCCAGCACTTTCCCCAGTTTATCTTCCTCTGCCAGGTACTTGATCAGCAGTAGAATATCCCGGTCTTTTCCTTCCCAGTTGATCATGTTTTCCAGCCCGCCGTTTGCCTGGGC
>JAKSOD010000010.1 GCA_024405755.1 Clostridia bacterium | reverse complement strand
TTCATTTGCCGAGCAGGATTTGCGGGGCTGGATCACGTAAGTGAGACAGCCCCTTCATTTTTTCTTCCTTACTTAAATATATAAGCGAACTATTGATCCGGGATCAGATCGTTTTGCCTGCTTTCTCTATCTCGTCGTTGAGACGGCGGGCCGCTTCTCCTGCGTGACGGTAATAATCTTCGGCGGTCCATTCGGAGTAGTATTTGGTTTTCTTGCGGATGAGTTCCAGCATCAGCGTTCCCTCATAACCGCTGCGGGCAATCTGATCGGCAACAAAACCAAAATCAATGCTGCTGTCATAGGGGATCATGTGATCGTCATTGTTGAAAACTTTTGAATTATCGTGGATGTGCAGAGCGGCGAGTTTGTCGCCGAAAAGGGGCATATAGTGTCTGCCAGGGGTGAAGCAGAATTCGTGACCGCAGTCCCAGCAGAATTTTGCGGTGGGGAATTCCTCAAACGCAAAGGCAAGGTTGGAGAGTTTGCGCTGGTTTTCGTAGCAGATTGTTACGCCTTTGGCATCGGCAGACTCCATAAGACGCGTCCAACGGTCATGTCCGACGGTATTTACGTAAGGAGGATTCATACCGGCAGACAAGTGAACGACGAGAGCGGGGACATTGTATTTTTCGCATTTTTCAACTGAAACGAGAAGACGGTTGAGCATATCTTCTCCGTCATCTCCTTCGTACCAGATGTCATTGATCTTGTTGAAAGGCGCATGAAAGTTGTCGCAGGAAATGTCGGCAGCACGCAGGGCGGGAATGATCGTTTCAAGATTCGGATTTTCCGCACCGGTAAAGACGGCGGAGAAACCGTTTTTTTTCAGAAGACCGATCTGTTCATCAATCGGGACAGGACCGTAAGCATTAAAACTTACACCAAGTTTTCTTTCCAAAATTAGAACCTCCGTATAGAATTGTTTTTTCAACAGTATTTTACCACCAAATCCTCATCGAGTCAATAGTTTGTAATAATTCGGGAAGCAGTATCCGGTCCGGAAACGCAGTATGTTAAGATACATGGAAATATAATAATGTAAGGAAACAAATACGAAAAAATGCAAAATCATTCATTTTATAAATAAAAAATGAAACAAAACAATCTTTTTTTTATTATTTTTAACCCAAAATGCGGTTTTGAAATTTAAATTCGCAATTAAAGGGTTGACAAACTGCAAAAAGGTGTGTATAATAGTTACACATTCTATAAGGAGGATATTTTTCTTATGAAAAAATTCAGCAAAATTCTTTGCCTGCTGCTTGCAGTTATGATGTGTCTGAGTTTCGTAGCCTGCGCCGATACCGGTGACGGCAACGACTCCAACGCTTCTGCCGCAGACAATACCACTGACACCCCCGCAAGCGGTGATGATTCCGCTGCTCCCTCTGACTCCGGCGATCCCGCAGACTCTTCTGAGCCCGGTGATGAAGATGATGAATACACCATCAAATCCCGCGAGATCTACAACGCCGTACTTGGTGAATTCTACACCACCTATGCCGCTGCCAAGGAAGAGGCCAATGTCTCCAAGAAGTATGCTCTTATGGCTATCGCCGAGGCTAAACTTATGGAGTCTGCCGTAATGCTGCCCACCTCTACCCGTGGCGGTAACTACGCTATCTCCAGAGTTGCTCCCTACACTGTGACTTCCGTCCTGTGGGGCAATGACTCCGACAGATTCCATCAGGCTATCGTTGCCACCGAGCCTATCAAAGCTGCCGACCGTACTGCTCTGAAGGCAAAGTGGAAAGAACTTGCAGGAACCGGCACATATGAAGCATATGTAAAGCAGTTCCTCGCCGACAAGGGATATACTGTCAAGAGAACATATAATGTCACCTTCACCTCTGACCCTGTAACCTGGGACGCTGTTGCCACCTCTCGTGCCGCTGACTCCGAAGCTATCGTCAACACTTATGACGGACTTGTTGAGTACGATATCGAGAACCAGCTCAAACCCGCTCTTGCTGAGTCCTGGACTGTTTCCGATGACGGTCTGACCTATACCTTCAAGATCCGTCAGGGTTTGAAGTGGGTTGACTCCCAGGGCAGAGAGATCGCTCCTCTCACCGCTAAGGATTTCGTAACCGGTTTCCATCATATGCTCGACGCTAAGGGCGGTCTTGAATACCTTGTTCAGGGTATCGTTGCCAACGCTGACGAGTATGTAACCGGAAAGATCACTAAGTTCGAAGACGTCGGTGTCAAGGCTACCGATGATACTACTCTTGTTTATACTCTCTGCGCTCCTACTTCTTACTTCATGACTATGCTGTCCTACAACATCTTTGCTCCTGTCTGCGAAGAGTACTATAAGTCTCAGGGCGGTAAATTCGGTGCTGAGTTTGATTCCTCTGCTGCCGACTATAAGTACGGTACCACTCCCGAGAATATCGCTTACTGCGGACCTTACTGCGTATCCAACTTCACTTCCAAGAATACCATCGTCTTCACCAAGAACGAGGCATATTGGAACAAGGCTAACATCAACATCGATACCCTCACCTGGCTCTTCAACAGCGGTGATGATGCTACCAAGACATTCAAGGACATGGTTGCCGGCGTACTCGACGGAAGCGGTCTGAACACCAGCACCCTCGAACTTGCGAAGGCTGCTGATGCTAAGTATCCTTTTGCTGAGTATTCCTATGTTTCCGGTACTGATGCCACCTCTTATATGGCATTCTACAACCTTAACCGTGCCGCATTTGAAAATGTCAATGACGGTGCAGTCAAGTCCGCTCAGACCGACGACCAGAAGGCAAGAACAAACGCTGCTCTGCAGAATGTTCACTTCCGCCGTGCTATCTCCTTCGCCGTTGACAGAGGTGCTTATAACGCTCAGTCTGTTGGTGAAGAACTCAAACTCAACTCTGTGAGAAACTCCTACACTCCCGGTACTTTCGTAAAACTTGCCGAGGAAGTAACCGTTGACATCAACGGAACCGCTACCAAGTTTGCTGCCGGCACCAACTACGGTGCTATCATGCAGGCTCAGATCGACGCCGACGGTGTTAAGATTAAAGTTTACGATCCCAATATGGATGACGGTGTCGGATCTTCCGACGGATTCGATGGTTGGTACAATGTTGAGAATGCTGTTGCCGAACTCAATGTTGCTATTGAAGAACTCGCAAAGGCTAACATCACCATCGATGCCAACAATCCTATCGTTCTTGATCTGCCTTATCCGAGCAACTCCTCTACTTACACCAACAAGGCTCAGGCTTACAAGAAATCTCTTGAAGCTTCTCTTGGCGGAAAAGTTATCGTAAACCTTACTGAGTGCAAGAACTACGACGAGTGGTACTACACCGGATACCAGACTGACTTCGGTTACGAGGCCAACTATGATATCTACGATTTGTCCGGTTGGGGACCTGACTTCGGTGACCCCTGCACCTACCTCGACACTTTCCTTCCCGAGTACGCCGGCTATATGGCTAAGTGCTGCGGTATATTCTGATTTACTGTCAGAACAGAATCGTAAAATAATTTGATTGGTTGGGGGATGGATATATTCCATCCCCCATATTCCGTATGAGTTGAGAGAAATATTATGACGAAGTATTTATTGAAACGTCTGCTGCATGGATTGCTTTCGATTATTGCCGTTGTGGCAATAGTAATGGTAATGATATACTCCATGCTTGACAGGAACCTTGTCTTTGCGCAGGATCCCAACTACACAAAACAGGCAAACAACGGAAAAGAAGTATATAAATACAGTAAGTGGGAAGAATACGGATACGTGGATTACGTAACGTATGCAGACTATTTGCGCCAACTTATGATTGACGGTAAAATCACAGAGGAAGAACGTCAATCCGCTGTTGGATTTGGTAAAAAGGAGAAGAATGACTCCGAACTCGTCAAGAAATACGTTGCAGAGTTTACTGAATACTATGAGTCCTGCGGTTATACCGTAAAGAGATGCGATGCTGTTATGCTCCCCGGAGGGAAAAAGTATGCTTCCGGCGGTCAGCAGCAACTTTTTGCTTACAAGGATCTCCCCCTTGTCAACCGACTGTGGAAATATTTTTCCGGAATCTTCACGGTCGATAACATACATAATGTTAAAGAGGATGTAGGCGACAGAGGTCTGACATTTACTCTTCATGATCCGCTTTACGGAGGCGACAAATTTGCTCCCGCCGTGATCGGAAACGGTACGACACATAAGTACCTGGTTTATTTTGACAATAACTTCCCGTATATACATCAGAATCTTTTGAAGATCAATCTCGGCAAATCATATTCCGTTAACCTCGGAATTGATGTGTTCGATACTATGATAAATTCGCAGGGATCATATAAAAAATCCGTTGTGACTTATCCGACCGGATACACCGAGGAATCTGCGGATGATCTTCATACAGCCACTTATGTTTCCGAATCCGGCAGTACAGCCTTTAATAAACTGAGATTTTCGGATGACTATACAAGTGTAACGACTGTAAAAAAAGGAATGTCGAAGATTGGTTACTCTTTCGTTATCGGAATTATTTCCGTGCTGATCGCCTATCTGCTCGGCGTTCCGCTTGGTATTATTACTGCAAGAAAGAAAGATAAACTAATTGATAAAATCGGTACAATTTATATCGTCTTTATCATTGCAGTTCCGTCTCTTGCCTATATCTTCCTGTTCAAAGCGATCGGAGGCGAACTCGGGATGCCGACGACGTTTGATATGGAATCAACGAGCAAACTTATGTTTGTTCTCCCGATCATTTCTTTGGCTCTGCCTTCCATTGCAAGCCTGATGAAATGGATCAGACGTTATATGATCGACCAGATGAACTCCGATTATGTGAAGTTTGCACGTTCCGGCGGTCTTTCCGAATCCGAGATTTTCAGCAAACATATTCTTAAAAACGCTATTATCCCGATCGTTCACGGTATCCCCGGAAGCGTACTCGGATCCCTCGTCGGCGCGATCATTACCGAGCGTGTTTACGTGGTTCCCGGTGCCGGTAACCTTCTGACCGAGGCTATCAACAAGTACGATAACGGCGTTATCGTGGGTGTTACCCTCTTTTATGCCGTGCTGTCAGTGGTATCCATCATCTTCGGTGATATCCTGATGTCTATGGTAGATCCGAGAATTTCGTTCTCCTCGAAAGACAGGTGATCAGTATGAATAATCAGAATGAATTAGTTGATCTCGAAGAATTAGGTCTTTCGACTGAGGAACTTTTTGCTTCTGTTGAGCATGACGACGTAGAATCCGAAAAGATTACTGCTCCGAGATATTCTTATTGGAGATCGGTGTTCAGAGTATTCTTCAGAAAGAGAATTAACATTGTAATTCTTGCTCTGCTTGCGCTTGTGATCATTTTTGCATATGTATATCCTATGTTTTCCGGATATGACAAATATGAGTATTTGCTTGATTCCGAAGGCAAGCACCTCGGACCCTCTGCGGCGATCGAAAGACGCGGATTCAGCATTCACTGGATACTCGGTACCGGTGATTCCGGTCAGTCCACATTCGATGCCATTTGGCACGGATCAAGGATCTCCATTTCCCTTGCTCTCATTTGCGCTCTGATCAATATGACCGTGGGTGTAATTATCGGTGCTGTATGGGGATTCTCCAAAAAAGTCGATATAATTATGACCGAAGTCTACAATATTATCGGTAATGTTCCGTATATTCTTTTCATTTCGGTTATGGTTCTGATCTTCTCTCCGAGTTTCTGGACCATGGTCTTTGCCATGACGGTGACCGGATGGCTCAGTATCGCGTATTTTATCCGTACTCAGGTTATTATTATACGTGACCGCGAGTACAATCTTGCCTCAAAGTGCCTCGGCACTTCCACGGTCCGGATTGCCATGAAGAACATTCTGCCTTTCATGACATCCGTTATCGTTACTCTTGCGGCGACGGAGATCCCGTCTTACATCAGTTCAGAAGTTTTCCTGTCCTATATCGGAATGGGTCTTTCGGAAATGTCTCTCGGTAAACTGATCTACGAAGCCGAAAACGCAATGGTTACTCCCGGCTGGCAATTTGAATTCTGGAGTCCCGTTGCTATCGCCTCCATTATCGCCGTGGTCCTTTACGTCGTCGGACAAAATCTCGGTGACGCATCCGATCCCAGAACGCATATGTAAGGGGGAGACGAAATGGCAAAAAATGATGAAAAGAAAGTCCTTCTTTCCATAAAGGACCTGGAAGTCAAATTTCACGTTCGCGGCAGAGTTCTGACTGCGATCCGCGGTGTGTCACTTGATATTTTTGAAAATGAGTCGATCGCCATTGTCGGTGAGTCGGGTTCCGGTAAGTCTGTTTTTACCAAAACTTTTGCCGGAATGCTCGACAGCAACGGATTCATCAGCAACGGAAGCATCATTTTCAATGATGAGAGCCTTGCGGATACCGTGGTCAAACTCGGTACTGTCGACAGACTGCTTCTGAATCACATCAGAAAGAAACTCCAAAAACATGCGCCTCTTGAAAACGGTGCAAAGACATACCGTGAGATCCTTGAACTTGACGCTGAGAAAAAGGCGAAGGGGACTCTGTCAGACGAGGATGATGCGGCGTTCACGGAGAAGATGAATGATCTCATCTTTAAGCGTACGGAAGCCGGCAATCTCAAACAGACTCTTGATTCTGCAACCGACAAGGATAAGATCGCAGACGTGAATGCAAAGATTGCCGGATATAGTGCTCAGATCAAAGAACTTGAAGAGCAGAGAAATGCACTTATCAAAAAGCATGCTGACGCTCTGAAAAACGACACGGAATACAACAACACCTATAAGGCAAAGAAGGCAGAACTCGAAAAGCGTTATGCTGAGGAAATCGCTAAACCAGTTTCCGAAGATAAGCGTGCAAGAAATGAGATCATTGCCAAGGAGATCTACCTTTCCGTCGGAAGATATAATATCAAGAAGCGTATCCAGAATATCCACGGCCTTCTCAAAGAGGTCAAAAGGGCAATGCAGCTCGGCGTCGATCTTGACAATGAGGATGTCAGAAACTCTGTTTTTGACAATGTTGTCTTCCGCGTCAGATATCTTGACGAAACCGAAAAAAGACTTCACGGTACCTGCGTGCTGAACCTTGCAAAAGTCAAGTACGCTAATGACTGGACTCAGATCCGCGGAAGGCGTATCGCAACCGTTTTCCAGGATCCCATGACATCTCTCAACCCCATTATCACTATCGGAAAGCAGATCACTTCCATTATCCGGAAACATCAGAACTGCTCCGAGGTCGAGGCGAGAGTTCGTGCCATTGAGCTGATGAAGAAGGTCGGCATTCCCAACGCGGAGAACCGTTTCGACGATTATCCCTTCCAGTATTCCGGCGGTATGCGTCAGAGGATCGTTATTGCGATCGCGCTGTCCTGCCAGCCAAAGATACTGATATGCGACGAGCCTACGACAGCTCTTGACGTTACGATCCAGGCGCAGATCCTCAAACTTCTTAAAGATCTGCAAAAGGAATTCAATTATACCATCGTATTTATTACGCACGACCTCGGTGTTGTTGCAAACGTAGCTGACCGTGTTGCCGTGCTTTACGCCGGACAGATCGTTGAGGTCGGTGAAGTTGAGGAGATCTTTTACGATCCGCGTCATCCCTACACATGGGCACTTCTGTCCTCCCTGCCTCAGCTGGCACAGAGAAACACAAAACTGTATTCGATTTCCGGCACACCCCCGTCTCTTTATAATAAGATCGTGGGCGATCCTTTTGCGCCGAGAAACCCATACTGTCTGAAAATCGATACTCTGAAAGACGCTCCCATGTTCCGCATCACCGATACTCATTATGCCAAGACATGGCTGCTCGATCCCAGAGCACCGAAGGTGGAAAAACCCGAGATAATTCAGGGCATTCACGAAAAACTGATAAAGGCATTTAACATTTAAGGAGGTCAACGTAATGGCTAAAATCAAACATTTGCCGGAACACGGCCCCATAGATGAGAAAACAGGCAAGGAAATACTCCTTTCTCTGAAAAATGTCGATATCACTTTCGGCAAGGGCGATAATGCGGTGCGAGCCGTCAAAAACGCTTCTTTCGATATTTACAAAGGTGAGACTTTTTCCCTTGTCGGTGAATCCGGATCGGGAAAAACCACTATCGGACGTGCGGTCATCCGAGTCAATCCTCTTGCCAACGGCGAGATTCAGTATAAGGGTACCCGCATTACCGGAAAGATCCCGCATTCCCTTGACCGTGAGGTCATCAGAAACATTCAGATGGTGTTCCAGGATCCCGCTGCTTCCCTTAATGAGCGCGCGACCGTGGACTACATCATTTCCGAGGGACTTTACAACTTCCATCTGTTTAAAAATGAGGCTGACAGAGTTCAGAAAGTCGAGAAGATGATCGAAGAAGTCGGTCTTCTGCCCGAGCATCTGACACGTTATCCCCACGAATTTTCCGGCGGTCAGCGACAGAGAATCGGTCTTGCAAGAGCAATGATCATGGAGCCGGAACTCGTCGTTGCCGACGAGCCGATATCCGCACTTGACGTATCAATTCGTGCACAGGTGCTGAATCTTCTGAAAAAATTCCAGAAAGAAAGAGATATTACCTACCTCTTCATCGCCCATGACCTTTCCATTGTTCGCTTCATTTCAGATCATATCGGTGTAATTTACAAGGGTAATATCGTTGAGATCGCCGAAGCCGATGAGCTGTTCGACTACCCGCTTCATCCTTACACCCGTTCGCTGATCTCCGCGATCCCGATCCCCGATCCGAAACTCGAAAAGAATAAGGTGCTGTTCACGTACGATCCTTCCGTTCACGATTACAGTGATGATAAGCCTGAAATGGTGGATATCGGACACGGACATTTCGTGTACGGCAACAAGAAGGAGATCGAGGAGTACCGCGCGATACGTGAAAAGGGCGTTCCGCTCAAATCTATCACCATCAAAGATCCCGATGCGGCTGTGAACGGTGATGATCAGACGGAAGGAAACAAAGAGCCGTTTGACTTCACTTCCGGAGAGTTTACTCTTCAGACTCCCGTTCACGATACCGGAAGAATCTGGTATAAGATCCTTTCGTTTTTCCTGCCGATACTCGGCATACCCGCTTGGCTTATTTTCAAGCATTTCAAGCATTTCCGCAATGCCAAGGCGTGCCGTAACGGTTCCATCGCCGGCCTTATCACCCTCGGCGCAATCCTTGCTTTCTTCGGAATTCTTTTGCTTGCTGCCGGTCTTTGATCCGGAGAGAAGAAAACCGAGAATGCACGTTATAACGGACTGTCGCGCAGACGTGCAGCAGTCCGTTATTTTTTAGAGGTCCCCTAAAACAAAAGAAGGAAGGGCAGATCAATGAAAAGGACTGTAAAAAGTGACAACACACCTCTTGTCAAGCCTGTGGAGAAGGTAGAACTGTCGGAAAAACATTTCAGTATCCGATTTTTCATCTTCATTTTGCTTGCGGTTTTCGGTGTTGCTGCCATTGCATACAGCATCAATGCCCTCCTTACCAAGGAATCCGGTTGGCGTGAGATCAAAGCGTCATCCGATAAAGGAGTGACGTGTGCCGGAGATTTCGTGTTTAATTACGATCTCGGAAGCAGCGGAGCTTCCGCAACCGTCGAATATAAACAGATCTGCGCTATATATACCGACGAAATGCGGCGTGCATACGAATTATTCAATTATTTTGAAGATTTTGACGGTGTGAGCAACGTAAAGTATATAAACGATCATCCGAATGAGGAGATCGAAGTTGACGAAATGCTTTACGAAGCGTTTGAGACAGCAGAGAAGTCGGGAAGCCGTTTCATTTACGGAGGTCCCGTGTATTACTATTGCCGTGAACTGCTGAATTGCGATTACGATCATCAGACGGAGTCATATGATCCGAGAAAAAATGAAGAAATGGCAGAGTATTTTTCTGCCGCGGCGAAGTACTTCAACGATCCCGAACAGATCGGCGTGGAACTTCTCCCGGGCTCAAAGATCAGACTTCGGGTTTCGGATGCGTATATGAATTTTGCCGAAGAGAACGGAGTGACCGTTTTTGTGGACTTTTTCTGGTTGAGAAACGCATTTGCGGCGGATCATACGGCAGAAACACTGAAAAAAAGCGGGTATACCCGGGGAACGATTTCGAGTTTTGACGGATTCTGCCGCAATCTTGACGGCAGCGGCACAGAGTATTCGTACAATATTTTTTCAAAGCAGAAGAACACGGTGTATCTCGCCGTAAAAATGAATTATTCGGGTCCGACTGCTATCGTTATGTTGAGGAATTATCCTATGTCAAAGAAAGACACGGAGAATTATTACTCAACTGAAGCGGGAGAAATATACACTCCTTATGTGGATATTTCCGCGGACAACGCAGGCGTATGCAAGAGTTCACGGAACGAACTGGTCTGTATATCAGACTCCAAAGGCTGTGCGGAAACGGCTCTTTTGATGATTCCTGTCTTTATTTCAGACACATTTGACGAGTCTTTTCTCGAAAATCTGCTCGACGAAGGGATAAACTCCGTGTGGTGTGTCGGAAACGAGATACGCTGCAACGGAAGTGATTTATCATTTTATGACCTTTATTCCGATAATGAAGCCGGCGTTGTATTCAAGCCGGAGTATGTCGGGAAATGAGCTTTTTTCCTGAAATTGCCGTTAATAGATCAGGAAAATATGAACAAAAACAAACGAATTGCTATTGACTTTTGAATATAATATGATATAATATAGAAAAAGTAAAAAAATTTGCTGAAAGAAGGAGAAAAAGAAATGGGTTATATGGCATTTGTGACTGTCTTTTCCATTGTAGCCGCTGTTGTTTGCACTATTCTGCTTTTTGTTCTTGTCCTTCCTGCTAAGAAGTACGCGGGTCTGAACAAATTCTTTAAAGTTGTTGCTGATATTTTCAATATGAGACAACTTCTCATAGAGAGAATACTGAAAGCACTGTACGTATTCCTTACTCTTGAATGCATAATCAGCGGATTCTTTACGCTGTTCTATGTAGAGTCCTCCCAAAGCATTTGGGGTCCATCTTCAACAAAATGGCACGGTTTGGAAGGCCTTGTTCTGATGATCTTCGGGCCCATTGTCATTCGTGTTATTTTTGAGTTCATGATGCTCATTATCAAACTCGTTGAGAACACCAATGAAATCAACAAAAAGATACCTGCTCAGTCTGCTGTAAATACCCAGCCTGTTGAGAACTATACCGCTCCTGCTGTCCAGGAGACTTACGTTCCCAATTACAGATACTGCACCAAATGCGGTACGAAGTATGATGCTAACCTCGGCGGCTGCCCGAACGGCTGCTCCGATGATTGATTTCTGAATAAAACGGCGGTGTAAAAAACTCGTTCCCGAGTTTTTTACACCGCTTTTTTGTTCATCCGGAACTCAACGCCTTATTCAGCGTCATTTATGATATGGATTCGGTTTTGTTTTTGCTGTAAAAAAGAAGAACAAAGAAATCCCTTGACATACGCGCCTTGTTTTGATATAATACATAAGAAAATGAAAATGGGTCAGTGTGCCCGAACGATATCGGCAAGTGTGCTGTGACGTGCGGTATTGCCTTAACATTTTTTAGTGTTTCTGATCGGTATCGAAAAAGAATATATCGGGAAATGGAAATGAAAGAAAACGAAAACGGAAAAAGACGGGTAGTAAGACAGCGTGACCCGAAAAAAAGCGAAAAAAATCTGCGCGCAAGAAGGAAAGAGAGGAAAAGCCGCATTCTGCCGTCAATTCTCGTATCGGTCGCGATACCTTTTGTGCTTGGGATCGTTGCGCCTTTTGAGATTTATTGCGGCAATATTGACGAGTTCAGATTCTCTCTCGGCGATTTTATGCCTATGTGCATCCTTCTGTCCGTCGCCTGTGCGACGGTGCTGTTTGCCATTCTGTGGTTTATCCCGAAAAAGATCTTCGGTGCGGTTCTTGCCGTGCTGACGGCGATCGCGTTCATGTTCTTTGTTCAGGGCACATTCCTCAATCAGGGAATTGACTCACTGAAGGGCGACGACGTCGGAGCCGGGGACGCAGATCCAAGCACCGTAACGGTCAATACCGTTGTCTGGTGTGTTATTATCGTCGCTGCCGTGACTGCTGCAATAATTGCTGAAAAAAAGAAAAAAACGGATCTGATAAAGATCGGATGCATTATTCTCTGCGTTACCGTACTCGGAACGCAATTAGTGAGTTTCCTGACACTGTCGCTCACGACAGAGGATGTCTTCCTTCCTCTCAATGAACGCGGGATCAGCGGCGCGACTGAGTCCGAAGGCGACGGGGAAAACAAGGCGTACTGTATGACACGGAAAAATCTTTCCGTGATATCAAAGAACAAAAATGTGTTCATATTCTGCGTTGACAGATTCGACGACAGGTATGCCGCCGAAACAATGGAGAAGTATCCGGAATTATTTGACTCGTTCCGCGGATTTACGTATTTCAATGATAACACATCGCTTTACGGGCATACGTATCCCGCAGTTCCGTATATGCTCACGCGCAAGGAACTCGGAATCACCGAACACCGTACCGATTATCTTGACAGTACGTGGACAAATGCCCAAACTCTGAAAGAACTCAAAAAACAGAATTATTCCGTAAATATTTATACGGATTCGTATTATTGCTACAATGACGCCCGTGCCATGGCGTCGAGCGTGGATAATGTGATCCCGGCGGCGTCGAATTTCTACGAAGTTACGAATCACTTTATGCTCTCGTGGGGGATGCTGCGGATGTCTTTCTACCGTTGTCTGCCAATGATAATGAAAGATCTTGCAGGCTCTCTCGATTCCAACACCTGCAACAGATATGTGAATTTTGATGCCGATTATCCCGAATATACAGATGATATGAAGGATATTTTCACGACGGTCACGGCTGATGATTTTTCTGCCGTGGAAGAGAATGTGTTTACTTTTCTGCATTTCACCGGCTGTCATTCCGTACCATACGACGAAAACTGGGAAGCAACGGATCCGGAAGAAGCACTCGATATTACAATTTCCGTCAAGAACAGTTTTAAGATCATCGGCAGATATCTTGACGAAATGAAACGCGCCGGAGTTTATGATGACGCTACCATAATCATCACCGGCGACCATGCCGCTGCTATCAGCGACGTGAAAAATATCGAGGATACCTACGTCAAGACCAGAGTTACCGCTTTGTTTGTAAAACCTGCCGGTGCTCCCGACGAGCCGATGAAGTATTCTTCCGCTCAGGTTTCCCAGGAAAATCTGTGGGCGACTATCGTCAAATCCGCAGGAATAGAGACAGACGCCGATTACGGAAGATCGGTTTTTGAAGTGCCCGAGGGAGAAGAAGCGACCCGCCGATATATCTGGCATAAGAGTGCCGCCGTAGGATATATTGAAGTTCTCTATGAGATCGTCGGATCCGCACGTGATCCTCAAAACTGGCATCTTGTCAGCGAAACCGATATGAAAAAGAGTTTGTATAACTGATATTCGGTATTTTGTATTATTGATTCTATCCGACTGATGAAAGGTTTCTGATAACGAAATGAATACGGTAATTCATTACATCTGCGTACCTATGGGGTACCTTATGAAGTGGTGCTGGCAGCTCGCAGGCAACTACGGACTTGCGATCATACTCTTCACCCTTGCAACTAAGGTGGTACTGCTTCCCGTTTCGATATGGATCCACAAGAACTCCATTCAGATGGTGAAGATCCAACCCGATATCAATTTTCTCAAAGCACGGCTTTACGGGAATTCCGACGCTATTGCCGAGGAACAGACCAAACTTTTCAAAAAACAGCATTACCATCCCATGCTGTCCCTTATCCCGCTGGCACTTCAGATCGTGCTTCTGCTCGGTGTCGTGGAAATCATCTATCACCCTATGGACTATCTGTTTGCAATGTCAGGGGACAGCGTAAAAGCACTTGCGGACTTCATAGGCGCGGATACCTCCGAGTCCTCGTTCCAACTCACAGTGATCGAAGCCATAAAGGGAGGGCAGATCACCGCGTCGTCGGCGATCTCCGGTGTGAGTGCGGCGGAACTTGAAAGCATTATTACCGTGATAAAGGATTTTGATCTGTTCTTCTGCGGATTGAATCTTTGCTCCGTTGCGTCGGAAGTGTGGGGGATCTATATCATCGTCCCCGTGATTGCAGGACTTTCCTCATGGGTGCTGTGCTTTACTCAGAATCTTGCGAACGTTTTGCAGCATGAGCAGGGAAAACTCAATCAGATCGGACTTATGCTTCTGTCTGTGGGAATCTCTCTCTACCTCGGATTTTTTGTTCCCGCAGGAATCGCGCTTTACTGGGTGGCGAGCAATCTTTTCTCCGTGGTGCAGATGTACGCCCTGAATGCGGCGATCAACCCGAAAAAATATGTTGATTACGACGCTCTTGAAAAGAGCCGCAAAGCACTTGCGGATATCGAATCGCTTGAAACAAACGATAAAAAGGACGCCCGTTACCGCGAAAACAAAGCAAGAGAAAAGCAGGACTACAAGCGGCTGACGAAAGTTGCCAACAAGCATCTTGTTATTTACTCAGAAAAGAGCGGATTCTATAAATATTTCAAAGATCTGATTGCAGAACTGCTTGCAAGATCGAATATCACTATACACTACGTCACAAACGACCCTGACGACGTGATTTTTGAGATAGCAAAGGGGCAGCCGAGGATCAAACCGTACTATATCGGGCTCAAAAAGAGTATCCAGATGATGATGATGATGGAATCCGATATGGTTGTAATGACGACCCCCGATCTCGATAAATTCTACCTGAAACGTTCGTATATTGACAAAAATATCGAGTACGTTTATATTCCCCACGATATGATGAGCGTTCATATGGGCTTCCGTGAGGGTGCACTTGACGCTTTTGATACGATATTCTGCACCGGAAATCACGTTGCGACGGAAGTCAGAGCAACGGAAAAAGTCTACGGACTGCCGGAGAAGAAACTCGTTCATTTCGGATATCCGCTTGCCGATCTGCTTGTGAAGGCGGGGGAGGAAGAAAAGGCAAGACGCGCCGCCGAACCTGTGACAGAGGGGAAACTGAAAGAGATCCTTATCGCTCCCTCGTGGCAGGAGGATAACCTGCTTGATTCCTGTATCGAAAAACTGATTGACAAACTATACGGTGAGCCTTACCACATTACCGTACGTCCTCATCCCGAATACGTCAAGAGATACGGCGCAAGACTGCAGAGTATTGTTGACGCATATGCCGGAAAGGTTGGCAAATACCTGACGTTTGAACTTGATTTTTCGTCGAACAAATCAATTTATTCTTCCGATCTTCTGATAACGGACTGGTCCGGCGTTGCTACGGAGTTCTGCTTTGCCACACACCGTCCCGCCATGTTCGTGAATACAAAAATGAAGTGCATGAATCCCAACTGGGAGAAGATCGGCATCCAACCCGTGGAGATCTCACTTCGCAACGAGATCGGTGTTTCGGTGAATAAGGAAGACCTTGACCGCGCCGATTCTATTGTCGCCGATCTGCTCTCCCGTACCGAGGAGTACGATCAGGCGATCACGAAGTGCTTTGACAAACTGATCTATAACCACGGTACTGCCGCCGCCGAAGGTGCCAAATACATTCTCCGCACCCTTGCCGAGAGAAGTACTGCCCGCAAGGCGCAAACCGAAGAAAAAAGAAAATAAGAAAACAAATTTAAACTTTAAATTCTGAAAAGAGGTAACGGAAATGATTTTTTCATCAATACTGACTGCCGTTATGGCACCGAAGTCACTTTATATCGATCCTGCAGCCACGACTGTCCTGCTTTCTTCCGTCAGTGCGATAGTGATCGCCGTTGGCGCAACTGCCGTTCTGCTTTGGAGACGTGCGAAGAAGAAAGTGTCCGACGCCCTTCACATTGATCCCAATGCTCATAAAGAAGTCGAAGATGAGATCGAGTTCAAGGAAGATGAAACCGAAAACTCCGACAACAAGAAGAACGACTGAATAATAAAACGGACTGTCTCACAAATATGAGACAGTCCCGTTTTTATTATTATTCAGAGGTCCCCTTAATTATTATTCCTCAACGGGGAAAGTAAAGTCGTCGGTGAAGAAAGCATTGGTATTGGCGTGATTGCCGGCTTCGTCAACGACGTCGATGCGGAACCATTTATAATCCGGCAGGATCTTGAATTCCGCTTTCGTAAGAGGCGTATCTACCATGGCGCGGCGTTTGGCGTAGCGTGTGCTGCATATCAGGTTGATCTTGGCGGCGGGAGAACATTCGATATGTACAACTCCGTCTTCGTACCAGAGAGCCTTGATTTCAGGTCCCATGGAAGCATAGAAATTTCCGGCTTCAAGGGCGGAGGTGACTGCACGGTATTCGAGTTTTTCCGCTTTTATCATTGTCCAGCCGCCGCAGGAGTCGAAGTTCGGATCGTCTTCGGGTTTTTTGTTGTGGTTATCGTCTGCTGCAATGCAGAATATCCGTTCGCCCCCGCGGAGCATATCATCATAAACACGGTCGTTATAATCGTTGTAACCCATGGAAATTGTGCCGTAGTTGACGATTTCCATGGCGTTCATACCGTGGTAATTCATATAATCGCTGTAATCTTCACGGGACCATGAAGGATGATTGTAAGTGACAAAGAATCTGTTTTCGCGTCCGATACGGATTATGTCATTGATGCAGTCGGCGTCATAGGTGCGTATGTACTCGGGTTTGGTACGGTCACGCTTCACTTTCGGTTCGTTTTCAAGAGTGGCGGCTTTGAGGTATGATGAAGTGAAAACCGGCTGTTCAGGATCCTCGTCATCAAGGGCGACAAAGCACACGTGACAGGTCTTGCTGTCTTTTTTCGGGTATCCGGGTGAGTTTATGTTGATCTCGTATCCTGAAAGCGGAAGAAAATCGTCGGTACGAAGTTCGGGGTGCGGAATGATGATATTGTGATCGGTAAAAGCGACTACGGAATATCCGTGGCGGCGGTAAAGGTCCGCGATCTCCTCGGGAGTCCACCGGCCGTCTGATACGGTGGTATGGCAATGGAGATTGGCCTTGTAGAAATTGCCGTTTTCGGGCAGAAGATATTTTCTCATTTTTATGACCGTTCCTTTCTTTCGATCGTGCATTTGTGCTGATTTTCTTTGCAGCGCAAAGAAAATTCAAAGTCGTATTATGCTTTGAGGAGCACAAACTATCTCTCCGTTTTTTATTTGTTATCTACATTATAGTACTTTGAAAAGGGAAAATCAAGTATTACACACTTTTTAGTAAATTTTCAGGGTATTTTTACAGCAAAAAACGGAAAAAACAATTTATGTCATTGACTTTTTAAAATTGTTGTGATATACTTTTTAAGAATACGGAAAAAGTGTTCCGACGGCAGCGGATGTGACGCCGGTCAGTTTGATTTTTCCGGTCCATCAATCGCACTGATCCGAAAAAGATCTCCGACGTTCTCATGGTGCTGTGGGACGGAGTTTATATCTGCGATATTGAGTAAGTAACTGCGGAAGGCAGACGGTTCGGCAGGCGGCGGCAGAATTGCGCCGTATTTTACAGAAAGGTGTTCTGAGCAATGAAGGAATTCAAGGTAAAGTCATATCTTGATGATGCGCTTTCCTCTTCCGTGTCGGAGACTCTCGACGGGGTTTTCTCCGGCGTTGTTGATATTGATAAAGAATATACTATATTACCCGGCTTTTGTGATGTGCATGTGCATTTCCGTGAGCCGGGGTTTTCTTATAAGGAAACGATAGCCACCGGTTCGGCGGCGGCGGCGCGGGGAGGATACACCGCGGTATGTACAATGCCGAATCTTGATCCCGTGCCGGACTGCGCACAGTCACTTGCGGTGCAGACGGATATAATCCGCCGTGACGCGAAAATTGCGGTTTTTCCCTACGGTGCGATAACAAAAGGAGAAAAGGGAGAATCTTTGTCCGCTATGGAGGAGATCGCCGACGGTGTGATCGCCTTTTCCGATGACGGTCGGGGAGTGCAGGACGAGGAAATGATGCGTCAGGCAATGCTGAGGGCAAAGGCTCTCGGAAAGATGATAGTCGCGCACTGCGAAGTCAACGATCTGCTTCACGGCGGCTATATCCACGACGGAAAATACGCCGCTGCTCACGGGCACAGAGGGATCTCGTCCGCGAGCGAGTATGTTCAGATCGAAAGGGACGTAAGACTTGTCGCAGAAACGGGGTGTGCCTATCACGTCTGCCATATTTCAACTAAGGAAAGTGTGGAGATCATTCGCCGCGCAAAGGCGGCGGGGATTGATGTTACCTGCGAAACGGCTCCGCACTATCTGCTTTTAGACGAAAACGACCTGCGTGAGGACGGTAAATTCAAGATGAATCCGCCTCTTCGCGGGAAAGAGGACCGACAGGCACTTCTTGAAGGAATATGCGACGGAACGATAGATATGATCGCAACGGATCACGCTCCTCACTCCGCGGAAGAAAAAGGACGGGGACTTGAAAAGAGCGCGTTCGGGATCGTGGGACTTGAAACGGCGTTTCCGGCACTTTACACGGGACTCGTAAGAAGCGGAAAGATCACAATGGAAAAACTGCTTGATCTTTTGGCTTTCGCGCCGCGTAAGAGATTCGGAATACCGGAGAACGGATTCTCCGTGTGGGATCTTGATGAGAAGTTCACGGTGGATCCGGAGAAATTTCTGACAATGGGTCGGGCAACCCCGTTTGAGGGAAAAGAACTCTGCGGAGTCTGTTATCTGACTAACTGCGGCACAAAGACGGTTTACCGCAAATTAAAACAATCAAACAGTAAGCAACAAGTTACAAATAAATTTTCGTGTTAATTCGGAGGAAAACGAAAAATGGCAAAAAGAACTGATCTCAAAAAAATACTGATCATAGGCTCCGGTCCTATCGTGATCGGTCAGGCTGCGGAATTTGACTATGCCGGAACGCAGGCATGCCTTGCCCTTAAAGAGGAGGGATACGAGGTGGTGCTGTGCAATTCCAACCCTGCTACAATTATGACTGATACCTCCATTGCGGACAAGGTCTATATGGAGCCGCTGACACTTGAATACATTGCAAAGATCCTCCGCTACGAGAGGCCGGATGCCATAGTCCCCGGTATCGGCGGACAGACCGGACTTAATCTTGCAATGCAGCTCGAAAAGAAGGGCGTTCTGAAAGAATGCGGAGTGAAACTCCTCGGTACAAGCAGTGAAAGTATAGAGCGGGCAGAGGACAGAGAACTTTTCAAGGAACTCTGTCAGAGTATCGGTGAGCCCGTTATTCCCTCGGAGATCACATACGACCTCGAACAGGCAAAGGGCGCGGCAGAACGTATCGGTTATCCCGTCGTGCTCCGTCCCGCGTTCACCCTCGGCGGTACCGGCGGCGGATTTGCCAACAACGAGGAAGAACTGATCGAAGTCGGAACCAATGCGTTCCGCCTTTCCCCTGTTCATCAGGTGCTGATCGAGAAGAGTGTCAAGGGATATAAGGAGATCGAATTTGAAGTGATGCGCGACTCCTCGGATCACGCAATCACGATCTGCGGAATGGAAAACGTCGATCCTGTCGGCGTTCACACCGGCGACTCTATCGTCGTCGCTCCCATACTTTCTCTCTCCGACCATGATATGAAAATGCTGAATGACAGTGCCATAAAGATCATACGTGAACTGAAAATCGAAGGCGGATGCAATGTGCAGTTTGCACTCAATCCCACGTCAAGCGAGTATTTTCTCATTGAAGTCAACCCGCGCGTGTCGCGTTCCTCCGCGCTTGCGTCAAAGGCAAGCGGATACCCGATCGCCCGCGTGACGGCAAAGATCGCCGTCGGAATGACACTTGAGGAGATCCCCGTAGCGGGAGGAACTGCCGCCATCGAGCCGAGCCTTGACTATATCGTGGCAAAATTTCCGAGATTCCCGTTCGATAAATTCGCAACGGCAAAGAACACTCTCGGCACACAGATGAAGGCGACCGGCGAGGTCATGGGAATCGGATCGACGCTTGATGAGTGTTTCCTCAAATCGGTCCGTTCACTCGAAACCGGAGTCTGCCATTTCCATCTCGCAAAATTTGACAAATTTACCGATGAAGAACTGTTCGACTATATTACCGAATTCAAGGATGATAACGTGTATGCGATCTTTGAACTTTTGCGCCGCGGAGTGAGTGTGGATAAACTTCACGGGATCACTGCGATCACGGAACTTTTCCTCGAATCTTTCCGCCGCATTGTGGAAATGGAAGGAAGACTTTCTTCCCGTCCCGAGGATCTGCGCACGCTCAAATCCGCGAAGGTCATGGGATTCTCGGACAAATTCATTGCCCGTCTTTGGAACATTGAGGAGCAGGAAGTCCGCCGTCTGCGTTTGCAGAACAACATCACTCCGGTTTTCCGTATGGTGGATACTCTTCATACGGGACATTATATTGCTTATCTTTACTCGACGTATCAGCATCTTGACGATCCGAAGATACAGAACGAATCCCGTCTGACGGACAAAAAGAAGATCGTGGTGCTCGGCGCCGGTCCCATACGTATCGGACAGGGGGTTGAGTTCGACTACTCTACCGTTCATGCCGTGCAGACGATCAGGCGCAACGGCTACGAGGCGATCATTATCAACAACAACCCCGAGACCGTTTCCACCGACTATACCACCGCCGATAAACTGTACTTCGAGCCTCTGACTCCCGAAGACGTTATGGATATAATCGATTTTGAGAAGCCGGAGGGCGTGGTCGCTTCTCTCGGCGGACAGACCGCGATCAACCTTGCCGATCCCCTGCGCCGATGGGGCGTGCGTCTCATAGGAACCGACTGCGACGCTATTGCCAAGGCGGAAAACCGTGATCTCTTTGAGAAACTCCTTGAAGAACTTGGAATTCCCCAGCCTGAGGGTTGCGCCGTGACAAAGATCGAAGACGGCGTTGCCGCTGCGGCAAGGATCGGATATCCCGTGCTTGTAAGACCGAGTTTCGTTCTCGGCGGGCGCGCAATGCAGATCGTTGCCAACGAGGAACAACTCCGCCATTATCTGAAAACCGCAGTTGAGATCGACGCGGACAAACCCGTGCTTGTTGACCACTACATCCAGGGCAAGGAAGTTGAAGTTGACGCGATTTGCGACGGATATGACGTATTTGTTCCCGGTATCATGGAACTCGTGGAGCGCACGGGTATTCACTCAGGTGACTCGATCAGCGTTTATCCCACTTTCTCCGTTTCTGACAAGGTCAAGGGGATAATCCTTCAATACGCCAAGAAACTCGGACTCGGTATCGGTATCGTTGGTCTTTATAATATTCAGTTTATCGTTGACGAGAACGACAACGTGTATATTATTGAGGTCAATCCCCGTTCTTCCCGTACAGTGCCGTTCCTCTCGAAATCCACGGGATACAGCCTTGCCGATATCGCCACGGAGGTCATTCTCGGCAAGAGCCTTAAAGAGCAGGGAATCTTCAATATTTATCCCGAAGAGAAAAAGAGATGGTATGTCAAAGTTCCCGTGTTCTCATTCAACAAGATCCGCGGACTTGATGCATATCTGTCACCCGAGATGAAATCCACGGGTGAGGCGATCGGTTACGATGACAAGCTCAACCGCGCTCTGTACAAGGCTTTGCAGGCGTCGGGGATGCATTTGCAGAACTACGGCACCGTGTTTGCCACAATCGCTGACAAGGATAAAGATGAGGCTCTGCCTCTGATCCGCCGTTTTTACAATCTCGGTTTCAACATTCAGGCGACCGAAGGAACGGCAAAATTCCTCAAAGCCAACGGAATCCGCACCCATATTCTCGGAAAGATCAGCGAAGGCAGCGATGAGATCCCCGAGGCTCTCCGTCAGGGGCACATTGCCTACGTTATCAACACCCGCGATATCGGTGCCGTAGAGCAGCAGAGCGACGGTATGGTAATGCGCCGCTGTGCGACGGAGAACAATGTGACGATTTTCACCGCACTTGATACGGTGCGCGTACTCCTCGATGTTCTGGAAGAGACAACGCAGACCATTTCCACCATTGATTCTTAAGGCAACACCGCACAATTCACGGCTTACGCCTTGACAGCGCATATGCTTGCATCTTTTCCGTCAGACTTCAGGGGACCTCTGAATATTCATCGCGGACGGGATCGCGGTGCTTTATTCCGTCATACTTCACAAAAATCCTTCGTGGTGGAGCAACAACACGTGCGGATTTTTGTTTCGTCTGACGAAAAAATCCCTCGCGCCCCATCTCGCACTGAATTTTCAGAGGTTCCCTTCACAAAATTTCGTTGAAATAGAGATACTATTCCTTCCTCATTTTGTATCGTCTGACGAAAAATCTGACGGCGCATCTGCACCGCCAGAATTGTGCGGTATTGCCTTCAGATCTTATTTTAACAAAAAGGAAAAACAAAAGAAAAATGAAGCAGGGAATATTTGAGATCTCCGCAAACGAACGTCTGACGGAGTGCGTCATGAAAATGACACTCCTCGGAGATGTCGGAGCTGTAAATGCCCCGGGACAGTTCATAAATATCAGACTTGACGGTCTGTTCCTTCGCAGACCGATCTCCGTTTTCGATCTTGATACGGAGAACGGCACGGTGACGATCATATACAAGATCGTCGGAAAAGGAACGGAACAGATGAGCCGGATGCACGCGGGAGAAAAACTTGACGTGCTGACCGGTCTCGGCAACGGCTACGATACGGAGATTTCCGGAGATCACCCCGTTCTTATCGGCGGCGGCGTCGGCGTGCCTCCCATGTATCTGCTGGCAAAAAGACTGCTTGCCGAGGGGAAATCTCTGTCCGTTGTGCTTGGATTCAACACGAAAAAGGAAATTTTCTGTGAGGAAGACTTCAAGGCTCTCGGCGGCAAGGCGGACGTTACCGTGATGACGGTTGACGGATCATATGGGATCAAGGGATTCGTGACCGACGCTCCCGTAATGAAAAACGGCGATTATACCCACTTTTACACCTGCGGACCGGAGCCTATGCTCCGTGCCGTATGGAAAAACACCGTTACCGACGGACAGTTGAGCTTTGAGGAACGGATGGGGTGCGGATTCGGTGCCTGCATGGGATGTTCCTGCAAGACTATCACGGGATATAAGAGGATCTGCAAAGACGGACCCGTTATGAGAAAGGGGGAGATACTGTGGGAGAAGTGAACACGGAAGTGACCCTCTGCGGTGTCACTCTTGATAACCCCGTGATACCTGCTTCGGGTACGTTCGGGTACGGTTATGAGTTCGCGGAACTTTACGATATCAACTGCCTCGGCACGTTTTCTTTCAAGGGAACGACCCGGGAGCCGCGTTTCGGAAATCCCACTCCTCGTATTGCGGAGTGTACGGCGGGAATGATAAATGCCGTGGGATTGCAGAATCCAGGCGTTGAAAAGGTGATTTCCGAGGAATTGCCGAAGCTGAAAAAGTGTTTCCGCAAAAAAGTTATGGCGAACGTTTCTGGGTTTTCCGTTGAGGAGTACGCCGAAACCGCAGGTATGCTCGATAAGGAAGAGCAGGTAGGCTGGATCGAAATCAATGTTTCCTGCCCCAATGTTCACGGCGGCGGAATGAGTTTCGGTACCTGCCCCGAGGCGGCTGCGGAAGTCACTGCCGCGGTAAAGAAGGAAACTTCGAAGCCGATCCTTCTTAAACTTTCTCCCAATGTGACGGATATCGTGTCCGTGGCAAAGGCGTGCGAGGATGCGGGTGCTGACGGGATCAGCCTGATAAACACCCTGCTCGGTATGAGAATAGACCTGCGCACCCGCCGCCCCGTGATCGCCAACACCATGGGAGGATTTTCCGGAAGTGCCATTTTCCCCGTTGCAGTGAGAATGGTGTATCAGGTCGCCCGTGCAGTTAAGATCCCCGTAGTGGGAATGGGCGGTGTTTCATCCGCCGAAGACGTGATAGAAATGATGCTTGCGGGAGCGACGGCAGTTGAGATCGGCGCCGCTAACCTTGTGAATCCCTATGCTTCCCGCGACATAATCAACGACCTGCCGCGGGTAATGAAAAAATACGGGATCGGAAATCTGACTGATATAATCGGAGGAATAAGATAATGGGAAAAGACGTAATAATCGCCTGTGACTTCGACAGTGCCGAAAAAACTTTTGAATTCCTTGATAAATTCACGGGGAAAAAGCCTTTTGTGAAGATAGGAATGGAACTTTATTACGCGGAGGGCCCCGCGATTGTCCGCGAGATCAAGGCGAGAGGTCACAAGATCTTCCTTGATCTTAAACTCCACGATATACCGACAACGGTAAAGAAAAGTATGGCTGTGCTGTCACGTCTTGACGTGGATATGTGCAATCTGCACGCCGCGGGGACAGTCAGAATGATGGAAGCAGCCATTGAGGGACTTACCCGTCCCGACGGAAGCCGTCCGCTTCTTATCGCCGTAACTCAACTTACTTCCACCGACGGCGAGAGTATGAAGAATGATCTGCTGATTGATCGTCCTCTCGACGAGGTGGTTATCCACTACGCAAAGAATGCAGCCCGTTCAGGACTTGACGGCGTGGTCTGCTCACCGCTCGAAGCGGGAAAAATCCACGAAAACTGCGGAGAAAAATTTCTTACCGTGACTCCGGGTGTCCGATTTGCCGACGGAGACAAGGGAGATCAGAAGAGAGTAACTACTCCCGCAGAGGCTAAGCGCATAGGATCCGACTATATCGTTGTCGGCAGACCCATAACTCAGGCGGCAGATCCCGTGGCGGCATATGAGAGATGCATTGCCGAATTCGTGGATTGAAAAAGGAAACAAAAACGAAAGGAATCAGAGAAAATGGAGAATAACGAAAGACTTGACGTAAAGATCGCAAAGAGACTTCTTTCAATAAAGGCGGTGTTTTTCCGTCCCGAAGAGCCTTTTACCTGGGCAAGCGGAATCAAAAGTCCTGTTTACTGCGACAACAGACTGACACTTACCGATCCCGAGGCGCGTTCCGACGTGGAAAACGGACTTGCCGAACTCATCAAGGCAAATTATCCCGAAGTTGAGGTGCTTATGGGTACTTCCACCGCGGGTATCGCTCATGCGGCGATCACCGCCCATATTCTTGATCTTCCCATGGGATATGTCCGTTCCGGCGCGAAGGATCACGGCAGGCAGAACAGGATCGAGGGAAAACTCGAAGCCGGACAGAAGGTCGTCGTTGTTGAGGATCTGATTTCCACCGGAGGCAGTGTCATTGAGGTGGTTGATGCCCTGCGCGAAGCGGGAGCCGAGGTTATCGGTATCGTTTCCATATTCACATACGGTATGCAGAAAGGTCTTGACCGCCTTGCCGCCGCCAATGTGAAAAACGTGTCCCTGACTGATTTCGACGTGATCGCAAAAGTTGCCTCCGAGACCGGATATATTAAAAAGGAAGATGTGGCAAGACTCATAAAATTCCGCAACGATCCCTCCGACGAGAGTTGGATCATTCAGAACTGACGGGAGACGGAAAATGAGAAGTCTGATTGATATCGTAGATCTCACAGTTGAGGAGATCGAAGGTCTGATCACCACGGCACTTGATATTATTGACGATCCGAAGAAGTATTCAGAGGTGTGCCGCGGAAAAAAACTCGCCACTCTCTTCTTTGAGCCGTCTACACGCACCCGCCTGAGTTTTGAGGCGGCAATGTACGAACTCGGCGGCAATGTGCTTTCCGTTTCGAGCGGAGCGTCATCATCCGCAAGCAAGGGAGAGAGCATTGCGGATACTGCCAAGGTCGTTTCATGTTATGCCGACATTATTGCCATGAGACACCCGAAGGAGGGAGCACCCATGGTGGCTGCGATGAATGCTTCCGTTCCCGTTATCAATGCCGGCGACGGCGGACACAATCACCCCACTCAGACTCTTGCCGACATTCTTACCATATACAGAGAAAAGGGGAAACTCGATCATCTTGCCGTGGGATTCTGCGGAGATCTGAAATTCGGCAGAACCGTCCACTCACTTATCCGGGCACTTTCACGCTATGAAGGAATAAAGATAGTGCTGATCTCTCCCGAGGAACTTAAACTGCCGAGTTACGTTAAAAAAGACGTGCTTCAAAAAGAGGGCATTCCCTACGAGCAGACTACCGATCTGCTCTCCGTAATGCCTGAACTTGACGTACTTTACATGACACGCGTACAGAAAGAGCGTTTCTTCAACGAGGAAGATTACCTGCGTCTGAAAGACAGTTATATTCTGACTCCCGACAAGCTCTGCGGCGCAAAATCCGATATGTCTATCCTTCACCCGCTTCCCCGCGTCAACGAGATCGCCGTTGCCATTGACAGCGATCCCCGTGCCTGCTACTTCAAGCAGGTACTTAACGCAAAATATATGCGTATGGCACTTATCCTCAAACTTCTCGGCTTGGAGGCGGAAAAATGAATATTGATTCAATAAAGAACGGACTCGTGATCGACCATATCACCGCGGGACGGGGAATGGAACTTTACCGTCTGCTCGGACTTGACGTTCTTTGCCGTGACTGTTCAGTTGCTCTAATAAATAATGTACCCAGCAGAAAAATGGGACGCAAGGACATAATCAAGATCGACACCGACGTGGAGATCAATACCGATATTATCGGCTTTGTGGATCCCGGAGTTACGGTAAACCTGATCAAGGACAGTATGATAGTGGAAAAAAAGCAGATTTCACTGCCGGAGAAACTGACAAACGTCATTTTCTGCAAGAATCCCCGCTGTATAACTTCCACCGAGCAGGAACTGCCCCATATTTTCCGTCTTACCGACCCGGAGGGGAAAATTTACCGCTGTATTTACTGCGAAACGAAAGCGGAGATCAAGTAAAAAAATAAACGTATGTGCGCTGTGAAAACGACGATTCCTGCTTGACAAAACACAAAATATATGATAGAATCATAGTATCATTGAAGGTGCCCGTGACTGACGGATAATTGTGGGTTTACACAGTGGAACGGGTGCCTATACAGGAAGTTTTGTTCTTCTGCCGACCGTCTGGGCGCACTTATTTTCAAATGGATAAGTGCGCCTTGTTTGTTTTTTGAAATTATCTTTGGGAAGGAATGTGAAAAATGAAAAAAGTCGGAATAGTAATGGGCAGTGCAAGTGACCTGCCGATTGTAAGAAAAGCCATTGATACTCTTGCGTCTTTCGGTGTGCCCTGCGAGGTACACGTGTATTCTGCCCACAGAACGCCCGCGGAGGCGGCGGATTTTGCGCGCACCGCACGGGATATGGGATTCGGAGTTATTATCGCTGCTGCCGGAATGGCGGCTCATCTTGCGGGCGCGATCGCTGCGCAGACCACCCTGCCCGTAATCGGCATACCCTGCAAATCGAATAACCTCGACGGCATTGATGCTCTCCTGTCTACGGTACAGATGCCCTCCGGAATCCCGGTGGCGACTGTTGCGATCGACGGGGCAGCCAATGCCGCTTTGCTTTCCATAGAGATCCTTGCTCTCTCGGAACCGGAACTTGCCGCAAAACTCGACGCCAAGCGTGCCGCCGATGCCGCGGGAGTACTTGAAAAAGATGCTGCCGTTGCGGCTGAGTTCAATTTTGCCGACTGACAAGTAAAATAACGAAAAAACAATACACATAATTCATTATTTAAAAAACAAGGAGAAAAAAACAATGAGCAATCTCGTTTATACCGGAAAAACCAAAAATGTTTATGCACTTGATAACGGCAACTACCTTCTGAAATTCAAAGATGACTGCACCGGAAAAGACGGTGTTTTCGATCCCGGTGAGAACTCCGTGGGACTTACCATTGACGGTGTGGGTGATGTAAATCTGCGTATGTCTATCTATTTCTTTGAAAAAGTCAATGCCGCAGGCATCAGAACTCACTACATCAGCGCAAATCTTGCCGACACCACCATGGAAGTGCTCCCCGCAAAGCCTTTCGGCAAAGGACTTGAAGTAATCTGCCGTCACAAAGCGGTCGGATCATTCTACCGCCGTTACAGCGACTATATCGAAGAGGGCGCGGATCTTCCCGCTTACGTTGAAATGACCTTCAAGAACGACGCAAAAGGCGACCCTCTGGTGACCAAAGACGGACTTATCGACCTCGGAGTCATGACCGGCGAACAGTACGACGATATCAAGGCAATGACTCAGAAGATCACGCAGATCGTTGCCGACGATCTGAAAGAAAAGGGACTCATCCTTTACGATATCAAGTTTGAGTTCGGTTACGACAAAGACGGCAAGGTTATGCTTATCGACGAGATAGCATCCGGAAATATGAGAGTTTACAAGAACGGCGAGTATGTCGATCCCATGACTCTTTCGAAACTTTTCTTTGCCTGATATTACGGAATAACAAGGAAACGAAACAGAATATAAGCGGCAGCCGCCGCGTGAGGCTGCCGCACGCAATGACAAAGAAAGCGGGTACAAATTTAAATGGGTGGATTTTTCGGTGCGGTCTGTCACAGAGATGTGATATCAGATGTATTCTTCGGAACGGACTATCATTCTCATCTCGGCACAAAACGGGGCGGAATGGCAGCCTATGATACCGAAGTGGGCTTACAGAGAGATATACATAATATTGAAAATTCTCCTTTCAGGACAAAATTTGAGCATGTGACCGAGGAGATGCGCGGCAGCGCTGCTATCGGCTGCATCAGCGATTCGGATCCGCAGCCTCTGCTGATCCGGTCGAATCTCGGCACCTACGCCATTTGTATGATAGGCGTGATAAACAACGCGGCGGCACTGACGGGACAGTATCTTTCGTTCAGCGGAGGACATTTTGATGCCATGACGGGAGGAAACGTAAATTCAACGGAACTTCTCGCTGCCCTCATAGATCAGAAAAGCAACTTTACCGACGGCATACGTTTTGCCCAGAAGTCAATTGAAGGCACCGCATCAATAATGATACTCAAAGATGACGGCAGTATAATAGTCGCCCGCGACAGACTTGGCAGACTGCCTGTGTCCGTCGGCAGAGGAGATGACGGATTCTGTGTGTCTTTTGAGACATATGCGTATCAGAAACTCGGATATGTCAAGGAGAGGGAACTCGGTCCCGGGGAAATCTTACAGATCACTGCAGACGGAGTGACTCAACTTTCGGAACCCGGTAAGGAAATGAGGATCTGCTCCTTCCTTTGGAGTTACTACGGCTATCCCACGTCATCATACGAAGGAGTCAATGTGGAGGTCATGCGCTACCGCAACGGTGCGATCATGGCGGAGAACGATAAGGAATCGGGAAAAGCACAGGATGTGGATTACGTGGTCGGAGTGCCGGATTCGGGAACTCCGCATGCCATAGGCTACGCCAACAAGAGCGGGAAGCATTTTGCCAGGGCATTTATTAAGTACACTCCCACATGGGCAAGAAGCTTTACTCCGTCAAATCAGTCCGACAGAAACCGGATCGCAAAAATGAAGCAGATCCCCGTTCCCGAACTGATCGAGGATAAAAAACTGCTTTTTGTTGACGATTCCATAGTCAGAGGTACTCAGCTGCGTGAGACCGTGGAATTCCTTTACGAGAGCGGAGCGAAAGAAGTGCATATGCGTTCCGCCTGCCCGCCCGTCATGTTCGGGTGCAAATACCTGAATTTCTCCCGCGCAACGAACGATATGGAACTCATTGCCCGCAGAAAGATAATGGAGATCGAGGGGGAGAAAGGATTTTCATATATTGACGAATACAGTGACTTTTCCACCGAGAGAGGGAAAAAACTCCGTGAGGCGATCTGCAAAGAACTGCACCTTGCCTCCATCGAGTACCAAACCATTGAAGGGATCACGAAGGCAATAGGGATCGATCCTTGTAAACTCTGCACCTATTGCTGGAACGGAAAAGAATAAGACATAGTATTCCAAAGATCAACAAAAACCTAAAAACAAAAGGAGATCGGATAATGAACAAGAATTCCAGATCTGAAAGTTACGCTGCGGCGGGCGTCGATATTACCGCCGGCTACCGTGCTGTTGAACTTATGAAGCAGCATATTGCCCGCACCATGACGTCGGGAGTGTGTTCCGACGTGGGCGGATTCGGCGGACTTTTTGAGCTTGACACGGAGGGAATGAAGCGTCCCGTACTCGTCAGCGGGACTGACGGAGTCGGCACCAAACTGAAACTTGCGTTCCTTATGGACAAGCACGATACTGTGGGAATCGACTGCGTTGCAATGTGCGTCAATGACGTTATCTGCTGCGGCGCGAAGCCGTTGTTTTTCCTTGATTATATTGCCTGCGGGAAGAATGTTCCCGAGAGGATCGCGGATATCGTAAAGGGTGTCGCGGAGGGTTGTGTTCAGGCGGGAGCTGCGCTGATCGGCGGTGAGACTGCGGAAATGCCCGGTTTCTATCCGATAAATGAGTACGACCTTGCAGGCTACTGCACGGGTATCGTCGATAAGGCGAAGATCATAGACAACAAGACCATGCGCGCCGGTGACGTCATAATTGCACTTCCTTCAAGCGGAGTTCATTCCAACGGATTTTCTCTTGTCAGAAAGGTATTCGATGTCGAAAAAGCGGATCTGACATCTCCCGTTGAAGAACTCGGCGGCCGCTCTCTCGGTGAGGCACTCCTGGCACCGACGAAGATATATGTAAAACCTGTGCTCTCACTCTTTGACAAGATCCATATAAAGGGAATATCACATATTACCGGCGGCGGTTTTTATGAAAATATTCCGAGGAGCATCCCGGAAGGACTTATGGCAAAAATCAAGCGTTCCTCCGTGCGTGTGCTGCCGATATTCGATCTTATCGCAAAGAAGGGAATGATCTCGGACAGAGATATGTTCAACACCTTCAATATGGGAGTGGGAATGAGCATTATCGTTCCCCGCGAAGAGGCTTCGGACGCAGTTGAACTGCTCAGAAACGCCGGAGAAGACGCATACGTGATAGGCGAAATCGTTGAGAGCAGCGGGGATGAGAAAATAGAGATATGCTGAACGTAATAAAGAAAATAATCAGCGGATTTGCAGCGGGACTGATGGTCTCGATCGGAGGTGCCGTTTTTCTCTCCTGCGAGAACAGATATGTGGGAGCGGTACTGTTTTGCGTGGCTCTGCTTTGCATCTGTATGAAGGGATTTGCCCTATTTACCGGAAAAATCGGATTCATCCCTGAAAAGCACGGAAAAGAAGATTGGTCGCTCCTGCTTCTGTGTCTTGCGGGAAACTTTCTCGGTACTCTTGCGTGCGGACTTGCCCTCCGCTATACTTTCCCGGCAATGAGTGAGGCTGCATTTGATCTGTGCAGCGGCAAACTTGCAGGGCAGAATGAGGTGCAGACACTTGTACGCGGGATTTTCTGCGGTGTTCTCATGTATATGGCGGTAAGCATTTTCCGTGATAAAAAATCGACTCTCGGGATACTTTTCGGTATTCCCGTGTTCATTCTCTGCGGATTTGAGCACTCTATCGCCGATATGTTCTACTTTGCCGTATCGGGAATCGTGTCCGGAGAGGCGTGCGGATTTATCTTTATCGTCGTGGCGGGAAATGCTGTCGGCGGAATGCTGATCCCTCTCCTTTCCATGGCAGGGGAGAAAAAGGCGAAAACGAAGGGAAACTGATATGGCTGACGGAAAAAGACTCGCCCGGATCGCCGTTATGGTCTCCGGCGGCGGTACGAATTTGCAGGCTCTCATTGACGCACAGAAAAACGGCATAATAAAGAGCGGAGAGATAGTACTTGTAATATCGAGTAATCCCGACGCATATGCGATAAAACGTGCCGAGGCGGCGGGGATTCCCGCCGTGTCCGTGGTAAAAAAAGAATGCGGATCGCAACAGGCATTTGAAGCAGGCATCCGTCAGAAACTTACCGAATACGGAGCCGATATAATCGTACTTGCCGGTTTTATGTCGATACTAAGCGAGAACTTTACGGGATCTTATCCCAAGCGGATAATTAATGTGCATCCGTCACTGATCCCTTCATTCTGCGGCAAGGGTTTCTACGGACTCCGGGTCCACGAAGCGGCACTTGCATACGGAGTGAAGGTGACGGGAGCCACGGTCCATTTTGTCAACGAGATACCCGACGGCGGCGAGATAATCCGTCAGAAGGCGGTTTATATTGAGCCGGGAGACACTCCCGAAACTTTGCAGAAACGTGTTATGCGGGAAGCGGAATGGATAATACTTCCCGAGGCTGTGGAGCAGGTATCCGTGCAGATGATGAGATAAAAAATAACAGGAGCAGAAAAATGAATATTTACAAGATCAATGATATAGCACAACTTATTACCGGAAATCCTTACGTCGGCCGCGGAATCGTGATCGGCAAGACTTCGGACGGAAGCAAGGCATGCGTTGCCTACTTCATCATGGGAAGAAGTGCCAACAGCCGCAACAGAGTATTTGTTCTCCGTGACGGCGCACTTTTCACCGAGCCTTTCGACGTGTCGAAAGTCCAGGATCCGAGTCTGATAATTTACGCAGCTCTGCGCAGACTTGACAACAAACTTATCGTTACAAACGGCGACCAGACCGATACTGTTTATCAGGCACTCAAAGCCGGGGGCAGTTTCGCAGGCGCACTTGCATCCCGCGAGTTCGAGCCTGACCGCCCCAACTTTACCCCGCGCATCAGCGGTATGCTTACCTTTGCCGACGGCGATTTTACATACGATATGAGTATTCTGAAAAGTGCCGACGCCGAGGGCAGTGCCTGCTCCCGCTACACTTTCTCCTATCCATCCCTTGCGGGTCTCGGTCACTTCATTCACACCTATGTGACCGACGGCAATCCCATTCCCACGTTCCAGGGGGAGCCTGAAAGAGTGGCAATTCCCGACGATATCGACGCCTTTACGGATTCTCTGTGGAACGCTCTTGACGCGGACAACAAGATCTCGCTTTATGTAACCTATGTTGATCTTGCAACCGGGAAGACCGAGGAAAGACTTATCAATAAAAACGCCTGATCCACCTTGTAAATCAGAAAAAAATATTGTATAATTACTATTTAATATAGGAGATAAAAATGAAAGAATTTGAACTGAAATACGGCTGCAACCCCAATCAGAAACCCGCAAAGATCTTCATGCATGACGGAAGCGACCTTCCGATCGAGATCCTGTGTGGAAGACCCGGCTACATAAATTTTCTTGATGCATTCAACTCATGGCAGTTGGTAAAGGAACTAAAAGAAGTTCTCGGACTTCCCGCCGTTACTTCGTTCAAACACGTCAGTCCAACCTCCGCCGCAGTTGGAGTTCCTCTTTCCGATACTCTGAAAAAGGCGTGCTTCGTTGACGATATCGAAGGACTTGACGACTCCCCGCTTGCCTGCGCTTACGCACGCGCCCGCGGTACGGACAGAATGTGTTCTTTCGGCGACTGGGTGGCTCTTTCCGACGTATGTGACGTGACCACCGCCAAAATGATCAAAAGAGAAGTATCCGACGGCATTATCGCTCCGGGATACGAACCCGAGGCACTTGAGATCCTCAAAACCAAGAGAAAAGGAAACTATAATATCGTAAAGATTGATCCCGCCTATGTTCCCGATCCCGCGGAGCACAAGCAGGTCTTTGGCATTACATTTGAGCAGGGAAGAAACAATTTCCGTATTGACCGAGAACTGCTGACGAATATTGTCACCGCGAACAAGGAACTTCCCGAATCCGCCGTACGCGATCTGATCATTTCTCTCATCACCCTGAAATACACCCAGTCAAACTCCGTCTGCTACGCCGTTGACGGGCAGGCTATCGGGGTCGGTGCCGGTCAGCAGTCCCGTATCCATTGCACAAGACTTGCCGGTACGAAGGCGGACACCTGGTTCCTCCGTCAGCACGAAAAGGTATTGAATCTGCCTTTCCGCGCCGATCTCGGCAGACCTGACCGCGACAATGTTATTGACGGTTACATCAACCGCAACGAAGAGGATGTCTGCGCCGACGGCAACTGGCAGAAGTACTTTACGAGCCAACCCGCTCCTTTCACAGACGAAGAGCAGAAAGCCTACCTTGACACAGTCGACAATGTTGCCCTCGGATCCGATGCTTTCTTTCCCTTTTCCGACAATATCGAAAGAGCAAAGAAGAGCGGTGTAAGATACGTTGCAGAACCCGGCGGATCTATCCGTGACGACGCCGTCATTTCCTGCTGTGACAAGTATGGTATGACTATGGCATTCACCGGAATGAGACTGTTCCACCATTGATTGATCATGTCCCCTGCGGAAAAAAGTGCCGCACGGGTAAGCAATATTCAGGATCCTGACAAAAAACGCGAACGGGAGTTGTGAAAATGAAAATAATGGTAGTCGGCGGCGGCGGAAGAGAGCACGCCATCATCAAAAAAATAAAGGAAAACAAGGCAGTTGAAACGGTGTATGCACTCCCCGGAAACGGCGGGATCGCCCGTGATGCCGTATGCGTGAATATCGGAGCGAAGGATATCGACGGTATCGTTGCCTTTGCTGTGGAAAAAGGAATAGATTATGCGATCGTCGCTCCGGATGATCCGCTGGTACTCGGCTGCGTTGATGCCCTTGAAGCAAAGGGGATCCCCTGCTTCGGTCCGCGCGCCAATGCCGCGATAATTGAAGGCAGCAAAGTGTTTTCAAAGGATCTGATGAAAAAATACGGCATCCCCACCGCAAAGTACGAAGTTTTCGATGATGCGGAAAAGGCACTTGAATACGTAAAGACTGCACCGATCCCGACCGTGGTGAAGGCTGACGGACTTGCCCTCGGAAAAGGTGTCATTATCGCCATGACGAGAGAAGAAGCAAGAGATGCCGTGATCTCCATCATGCAGGACAAGCAGTTCGGAAAGAGCGGAGACAAGATAGTTATTGAGGAATTCCTCGAAGGTCCCGAGGTGTCCGTTCTGAGTTTCACCGACGGGAACACGGTCGTTCCGATGATCTCCTCAATGGATCACAAGCGTGCGAAAGATAACGACACCGGACTCAATACCGGCGGCATGGGCACAGTTGCCCCGAATCCTTACTATACCGCCGGAATTGCCGCGGAGTGCATGGAAAAGATTTTCCTTCCCACGATCCGCGCAATGAAAGCCGAAGGAAGGACTTTCAAGGGCTGCCTTTATTTCGGTCTTATGATAACGAAAGACGGTCCCAAAGTAATTGAATACAACTGCCGTTTCGGAGATCCAGAAACCCAGGTCGTGCTGCCGCTGCTCGATTGCGATCTGCTGACGGTAATGCAGGCGGTCACGAACGGAAAACTTGCCGATACCGAAGTGAAATTTTCCGATAAACACGCCTGCTGCGTGATACTTGCGTCTGAGGGATATCCCGAAAGTTATAAAAAAGGCTTTACCATTGACATTCCCGATGCCGTTGCGGACAAGGTTTATGTTGCCGGTGCTTCCGTGAATGAAAAAGGTGAACTTGTCACGAGCGGAGGCAGAGTGCTCGGATGTACAGCCGTGGAAGACACCCTGCCCGCAGCCATTGAGGCGGCATACGGCATCTGTGACAGTGTTTCGTTTGAGAACGCCTATTGCCGCCGTGATATCGGTGCGAGAGCCTTGAAGGCTCTTGCCGAAGCCTGAAAGTTGAGGTTTGAGTATGGTATACAGAATATACGTCGAAAAAAAGCCGGAACTTGCAAATGAGGCAAAGGCACTGCTGTCCGAACTTCGCGGACTTCTCGGGATCACAGCATTGACGGGAGTACGCATCTTCAACCGTTACGACGCGGAAAAGATAAGTGAGGATCTTTTTGCCGAGGCGGTGCGTACGGTATTTTCCGAGCCGCAGCTTGATATTGCTTCGCCCGAACTGCCGGATGTGGGGGATGCACGCGTATTTGCCGTCGAATATCTCCCGGGGCAGTTTGATCAGAGAGCTGATTCCGCCGCTCAGTGTATACAGATAATTTCACGCGGAGAACGTCCCGTGATTCGCACCGCAAAGGTGTATGTTCTCACGGGAGATCTTTCCGAGGCAGACGTGGCAGCGGCGAAGAAGTACGTTATCAACCCCGTTGAAGCGAGAGAAGCCGGACTTGACAAACCTGCTACTCTTGATGTGAAATACGAACTTCCGACAGATGTTGCAGTTCTTACGGGTTTCTGCAAACTTGACCGCGCACAGCTCGAAGATTTCGTGCGTCGGTACGGACTTGCAATGGATGCGGATGACATTGAATTCTGCCAGAAATATTTCATCTCCGAAAAGAGAGATCCTACGATCACGGAGATCCGTATGATCGACACATACTGGTCCGATCACTGCCGTCATACCACGTTCCTGACCACGATAGACAGCGTAAAATTTGAGGACGACCTTCTTGACCGAACATATCACGAATACCTTGCGGCAAGAGAAGAGATCGGCAGAACGAAGCCGCAGAATCTAATGGATATCGGTACGATTGCCGCAAAATGCCTGCGCAGGAGAGGGATGCTCGACAAACTTGACGAGTCGGAGGAGATAAACGCCTGCACGGTGAAGATCAATGTGACAGTTGACGGTGTGACCGAGCCGTGGCTTCTGCTCTTCAAGAATGAAACTCACAATCACCCCACCGAGATCGAGCCTTTCGGCGGCGCCGCCACCTGTATCGGCGGTGCTATACGAGATCCGCTTTCCGGTCGTTCCTATGTATATGCCGCCATGCGTGTAACGGGCGCGGCGGACCCCACCGTTCCCGTTTCCGAAACCATTCCCGGCAAACTTCCTCAGCGCAAGCTTGTAAAGACAGCCGCGGCGGGATATTCCTCCTACGGCAATCAGATCGGACTTGCCACCGGAATAGTTGACGAACTTTATCATCCGGGATATGCCGCAAAGCGTATGGAGATCGGCGCAGTTATTGCCGCCGCTCCCGCCGGAAACGTACGCCGCGAACGTCCCGCGGCAGGTGATATAGTAATTCTTCTCGGAGGCAGGACCGGGCGTGACGGTATCGGAGGTGCCACCGGCTCATCCAAAGCACACGATTCCGGATCCGTTACAAACTGCGGAGCCGAGGTGCAGAAGGGTAATGCTCCCGAGGAAAGAAAACTGCAGAGGCTTTTCCGCAATGCGGAAGCCTGCCGTATGATAAAAAGATGCAATGACTTCGGTGCCGGAGGCGTGTCCGTTGCCATAGGTGAACTTGCCGACGGTCTTGATATTCAGCTTGATGCCGTACCGAAGAAGTACGAAGGTCTTGACGGAACTGAACTTGCGATCAGCGAATCTCAGGAAAGAATGGCTGTTGTGGTCGCTCCCGAAGATGTGAAGAGATTTTCGGATATCGCCGACGCGGAAAACCTTGAAGCCACCGTCGTTGCAGTCGTGACCGAAGAGCCGAGACTGCGTATGCACTGGAACGGGAAGACGATAGTTGACGTTTCCCGCGAATTTCTTGATTCCAACGGAGCGGAAAAGCATATCGACATAGCACCCGCCCGTGCAGAAAAATACGAAAGATCTCACGTTGAAAACTTCGCCGAGGGATATAAGGCACTTGTTTCCGACCTCAACGTCTGCTCAAAGCGCGGACTTTCGGAGAGATTTGATTCCACGATCGGTGCCGGAACGGTGCTGATGCCTTTCGGAGGGAAGTATCAGAAAACTCCCATACAGAGTATGGTACACAAGATCTCATCGGAAGAAAAGCATACCGACGACTGCTCATTCATGTCGTGGGGTTATAATCCATACATAACAGAAAAGAGTCCTTATCACGGAGCTTACCTTGCCGTGGTGGAAAGTGCCGCAAAACTTATCGCGGCAGGTGCTTCTTTCAAAGACGTTTATCTCACTTTTCAGGAATATTTTGAAAAACCCGGCAAGGATCCGGCACGCTGGGGCAAGCCTTTTGCCGCGCTTCTCGGCGCATTCAGAGCGCAGATGGAACTCGGCATTGCCGCGATCGGCGGAAAGGACTCCATGAGCGGAAGTTTTGAAAAACTTGATGTTCCGCCCACTCTCGTTTCCTTTGCCGTTACCACCGGAAAGACCGCCGATGTCATCACGGGAGAGTTCAAGGCGGCGGGACACCGTGTGATTTGCCTCCGTCCCGGATACGGAGAAGACGGACTTCCGAAATCCGAGTCTCTGCTTGCGCTCTTTGACAAAGTCACGGCTCTTATGCGAGCCGGTAAGGTGTATGCCGCATATACCCCCACTTTCGGGGGAATCGCCGAGGCGGTCTACAAAATGAGTATCGGAAACGGATTCGGATTCCGCTATGATGCCGGACTTACGAATGATGAGATTTTCGGTCTTTCCTACGGTTCATTCCTGCTTGAAGTCGATGCCGGAACAGAAAAAGAATTCGTCGGCACAGGTATCGGCACCGTTACCGCAGAAAAGGCGATCTCCCGCGGAGAAGACACGGCAGACCTCAGAGAACTGTCCCGTGCATATGAGGGAAGACTCGAAAGCGTTTACCCCTGCCGCGAGAGTGAGAACACGAAGAAGTATGAAACTTTCTCCTACATCAAAGAAGAAAAGATCGCCGCTCCCGCCGTGGCAACTGCCCGTCCCAAGGTAATAATTCCCGTATTCCCCGGCACCAACTGCGAATTCGATACCGCCAAGGTGATGCGTGACGCAGGTGCCGAGCCGAGAATTTTTGTTGTAAACAACCTTAGTGCCGAGGGCATTGCCCGGAGTGTTGATGAGTTTGCCGCGGAGCTGAGAGAATCCCAGATGATCTTTGTTCCGGGAGGTTTTTCCGGCGGGGACGAGCCTGACGGTTCGGGAAAATTCATCATGGCGTTCTTCCGCAATCCTCAGATAAAAGACGGAGTTCACGATCTGCTCGATAACAGAGCGGGACTTGTGTGCGGAGTCTGCAACGGCTTCCAGGCGATAGTCAAACTCGGACTTGTCCCTTACGGACATATCACAGATGCCGATGAAAACGCACCGACGCTGACATACAACACGATTTCACGTCACCAGTCTAAACTTGTCCGCATCAGAGTCGCGTCGAATAAATCACCGTGGCTGTCGGCGACGAATGTCGGAGACATATACACCGTTCCGATCTCTCACGGAGAGGGAAGATTCCTCGCATCCGAGGAAATGATCCGCAAACTTGCGGCGAACGGTCAGATAGCCACCCAGTACGTTGATGAAGAAGGCGAGGCCACCGACGATATCCGCTTCAATCCCAACGGATCCGTACTTGCCGTGGAGGGCATCACCTCACCCGACGGCAGAGTGTTCGGAAAAATGGGACACAGCGAACGTATCGGTGCCGGACTTTACCGCAATGTAAGCGGAGAATACGACATGAAGATGTTTGAATCCGCTGTAAGGTATTTCAAAAAATAATCTATGATAAGAAAAGAGGAGGATCGGTAATGGAATTTTTATCGGATATTGAGATTGCACAGGCGTGCAGAATGAAACCCATAACGGAGATCGCAAAGATTGCCGGAGTGGATGAAAAGTACCTTGAACAGTATGGCAAATACAAAGCGAAGGTTGACTACAATCTTCTGAAAGAATCGGACAGAAAGAACGGAAAACTGATCCTCGTCACGGCGATCACTCCCACACCCGCCGGAGAGGGTAAGACCACAACCACAATAGGACTTGCCGACGGACTGCGCAAAATCGGAAAGAACAGCGTAGTTGCTCTGCGTGAGCCTTCCCTCGGTCCCGTTTTCGGAGTCAAGGGCGGAGCCGCCGGCGGCGGACATGCTCAGGTGGTGCCGATGGAGGACATCAACCTGCACTTCACCGGTGATTTTCATGCTATCGGTGCGGCAAACAATCTGCTTGCGGCAATGCTTGACAACCATATCCAGCAGGGAAATGCCCTGCGGATCGATCCCAGACGCATTACTTGGAAACGCTGTGTAGATATGAACGACAGACAACTCCGTTTTATCACGGACGGTCTCGGCGGAAAATTCAACGGCACACCCCGTGAGGACGGATTTGACATTACGGTTGCGTCTGAGATCATGGCTGTATTCTGCCTTGCAAGTTCCATTACGGATCTGAAAGAGCGTCTGTCACGTATCGTTGTAGGTTATACTTATGACGATACCCCCGTTACAGCCGGAGATCTGAAAGCGGTGGGAGCTATGGCGGCTCTGCTGAAAGATGCCTTAAAACCCAACCTTGTACAGACTCTTGAAGGAACTCCCGCGTTCGTCCACGGCGGTCCTTTTGCGAATATCGCACACGGATGCAATTCCGTTATCGCCACGAGAATGGCAATGAAACTCGGCGACTACGCCGTTACGGAAGCAGGATTCGGTGCTGACCTCGGTGCTGAGAAATTCCTCGACATCAAGTGCAGAATGGCAGGACTCCGTCCCGATGCCGTAGTGGTCGTTGCCACCGTACGTGCTCTGAAAATGCACGGAGGTGCCCCCAAGACCGGACTCGGTGAGGAGAATCTCACGGCTCTTGAAGCCGGTCTGCCGAACCTTCTGCGCCACGTTTCCAACATCAAAAACGTCTATAAACTTCCCTGCGTGGTTGCAGTGAACCGCTTCCCCACGGATACTGATGCGGAAATTGATCTCGTAATTGAAAAATGCCGCGCTCTCGGAGTAAATGTCCGTCTTTCCACAGTCTGGGCAGACGGCGGAAACGGCGGCACTGAACTTGCCGAGGAAGTTGTAAGACTCTGCGAGCAGAAAAATGATTTCTCATTCAGTTACGAACTCGACGGCACCATTGAGGATAAGATCGGGAAAGTCGTGCGCCGTATTTACGGAGGCGACGGAGTGATACTTGCTCCCGCGGCAAAGAAAGAGGCGGATCGACTGACGGCACTCGGATACGATAAAATGCCCGTGTGCATGGCAAAGACACAATACAGTTTCTCCGACGATCCGTCAAAACTCGGTGCGCCGGAAGGCTTTACCGTGACCGTGCGTTCGCTCAAAGTGAGTGCCGGAGCAGGATTTATCGTTGCCCTGACCGGCGACATAATGACAATGCCGGGACTTCCTAAGTCCCCTGCTGCCGAGCGGATAGACGTTGACGAAAACGGAAAGATCTCAGGTCTGTTCTAATATATATGGAAGGAAGAATAAAAAATGGCAAAAATCATCAACGAGCCTTCACATACTTTTAACGAATACCTTCTTATTCCCGGGTATTCATCAAGCGAATGTATTCCCGCAAATGTAAGTCTTAAAACTCCCCTTACCCGTTACAGAAAGGGTGAAGAACCGGCGATCATGATGAATATACCCATGGTGTCGGCGATCATGCAGTCTGTTTCCGGCGATAAACTCGCCGTGGCTCTTGCCACCGAGGGTGGTGTATCATTCATCTACGGTTCTCAAAGTGTTGAGAACGAAGCCGCAATGGTAAAACGAGCCAAGAGCTATAAGGCGGGATTTGTGACCAGCGACTCCAATATTACTCCCGACGCAACTCTTGCGGATATTATTGCCCTCAAAGCGGCTACCGGACACTCCACTGTCGCCGTAACCGAGGACGGAACCGCAAACGGAAAACTGATCGGTATTGTCACCGGACGCGATTACCGTGTCAGCCGGATGGACCCTGCCACTCGTGTTTCCGAGTTTATGACTCCCTATGAAAAACTTATCGTTGCCAAAGAGGGCACCACGCTCAAAGAGGCAAACGATATCATCTGGGATCATAAACTTAACAGCCTTCCTATTGTAGATGACGAAGGAAGACTCTGCTATATGGTGTTCCGCAAAGACTACGATTCCCATAAACGCAATAAAGACGAACTGCTCGACTCTTCAAAGAGATATGTGGTTGGTGCCGGAATCAATACCCGTGACTACGAGACCCGCGTCCCCGCTCTTGTTGAGGCGGGAGCCGATGTGCTCTGCATAGACTCTTCCGAAGGCTTTTCCGAATGGCAGAAGAGAACACTTGCGTGGATACGCGAAAAATACGGCGAGACCGTCAAGGTGGGGGCCGGAAACGTAGTTGATGCTGCCGGATTCAGATTTCTTGCCGACTGCGGAGCGGATTTCGTAAAAGTTGGTATCGGCGGAGGATCCATCTGCATCACCCGTGAGACCAAGGGTATAGGCAGAGGTCAGGCAACCGCTCTTATTGAAGTCTGCGCGGAGAGAGATAAGTATTTTGAAGAGACCGGAATTTATGTTCCCGTATGCTCCGACGGCGGAATCGTTTACGATCACCATATTACCCTTGCTCTTGCTATGGGTGCCGATTTCGTTATGCTCGGCAGATATTTCGCAAGATTTGACGAAAGTCCCACAAATAAAGTCCTTGTCGGCGGCTCTTACTGCAAGGAGTATTGGGGAGAAGGATCTGCCCGTGCGAGAAACTGGCAGAGATATGACCTCGGAGGCGATAAGAAACTCTCTTTTGAGGAAGGCGTTGATTCTTATGTTCCTTATGCCGGACGTCTGAAAGACAATGTGGCACTGACACTGTCCAAAGTCAGATCCACAATGTGCAACTGCGGTGCTCTCACTATCCGTGAACTTCAACAGAAAGCAGTGCTGACTCTCGTGTCCGCAACAAGTATCGTCGAGGGCGGTGCTCACGACGTTATCCGTAAGGAAAACAGCACAAACGTCAGATAATTTCAAGATCATTCCGCAGATTATGCGACGATAATCCCTAAAATCAAACGGCGATCCTGCTTTTATTCGGACAGGATCGCCGCTTTTTTGACCGAATTGCACAATTTTCGGCAAAATATGGTTAATTTTTTAAAAAAATAAAAAAAGACGAAAAATCTTAAAAAAATTCAAAAAAGTACTTGACAAAATTAAATGAACGCGGTATAATAATCAGGCTGTCGCGAGAGCGGAGCAGAGATCATTGAAAATTGAACAACAGACGAGAAGTACAAGCATAAAACAAAAGTGCGAGGAAAATCAGTCAATAACTTGAGTAAACACGAACTCAAAAGTAAATCGGTTTTGAAAGAAACCAGAAGCAAGCTAGCGAGCAAGCAAAAGCTCTGAAGCAGAATGAGTCTGCGGGAGAGATCCTGCAGTTCAAATACAATGATTCAGAGAGTTTGATCCTGGCTCAGGATGAACGCTGGCGGCGTGCCTAACACATGCAA
>JAKSOD010000001.1 GCA_024405755.1 Clostridia bacterium | reverse complement strand
TTATTAAAGATTGGTGGAGGCGAGGGGAATCGAACCCCTGTCCGAAAATCTCTTGGTACGGTTTTCTCCGGGTGCAGACGATTATTTAGATTTCCTGTTGACCGACGAAAATCGTCATTCTTCGGTCTTCAGTATCCTTTTTATGCGTGACTGCTTCAAAGGCTAAACGGCAGTTCACATTCACCGCTTCATGACGCTCACATCCCGGGCCGCGATACTCCCGGGCGGAACGGGTAACCCCGCAGGGTTACGACACTGCCTTAGGCAGCGAGAGCAAATTCTTCGTTTGCGTTTAAATTTAAGTTGAACAGTTTAAAGAGTTGTCCGGCTCTACCCGCTTACCGCATCTCAAAATCCCCGTCGAAACCTTTACGCCCCCATATATGAGCATCCCGAGTTCGGGAAGATCAATCCTGATAATTATTCTTTCTGTATCTTTCCTCGTCACGATTTGCCTGTCTGACTGCTTCCGTGTCACGTTTATCAAAAAGTTGTTTTCCTTTGCAAAGACCGAGTTCAATTTTCACCTTTGAATCCTTAAAGTAAAGTGAAAGAGGAATCAAAGTATATCCTTTCTGTGATACAGATGAATGAAGTTTTATTATTTCACGTTTATGCATAAGCAATTTTCGTACGCGAAGAGGATCTCTATTAAAAATATTACCTTTTTCATAAGGACTTATATGCATTCCGTAAACAAAAATTTCCCCGTCCTTAATACCGCAATAACAATCTTTTAAATTAACTGCTCCTTCGCGAATGCTTTTTACTTCGGTACCGGAAAGTGATATTCCCGCTTCGAATCTTTCAATGACAAAATACTCATGAAAAGCCTTGCGATTGGAAGATATCTGCTTTGTTCCATTTTGTTTTGCCAAAGGTACATCTCCTTTCCATTTCCGTAGTATGATATTGTACCATATGTTCTATCATTTGTCAATACCAAATTCAGTTAAAAATCCTCCCGCCTAAGATGAAGGCGGGAGGGATTCATATTAATTATTTGAGAGCGGCAACATCGTCGTAGAACTTCTGGATTTTCAGATTCACTGATTTTTCAGCTGATTTCACTTTTGATGAAAAGTTGCCGTCTGTATAAGCTTCATTCAGAATGTCATCAATCCCGAAAGACTGGCACTCGGCCGAGATCTCGTATCTGATAGATGATTTCACGATATCAAGGATGGCAGCGTCCTGAGTAGCTCCGACACGGCGTGACTTGATAGTAACATCATAATAAGAAGGCATGACGGTCTGGGAAGAAATATATGCCCAATATTCAAGAACGGTAGCTGTACGTTCAAAATCAGGTGTACAAGCTGGTATCGAGAAAATACTTACATAACCGTCAGCACGATGATAATATCTGTCCTGATCCTTGTTATACTTGGGATTGGGAGCAACACCGTAACCCTCATTCACCATACCGCCGAGAAGCTCGGTTGCATTCAGTCCCCAATAAATGAAGAGGAACTTATCGCTTGCAAAGAGAGAGGCGGTATATGTATATTTAGTGCTGAATCCGGAAGTATCGGCTCCTTTGGTATAACTGTCATAAGTGGAAGCATAGTTTTTATCCACAAGACCATCACGGAGAGTCGAAAGAACGCTTTCGGTACGTTCGTTATTGAAAGAAGCGGTAATCGTTCCGTCTTTATTGGTTTGAGTAAACTTGACACCGCATCCGGAAATAAGATTCTTTATAAGAGTAGTATCATAAACAATTCCTATAATATCGTTGATGTCGTACTTGTCATCACCGTTCACATTATCAACGCAGGATGAACAAAGCTCAACAAAATGCTCAAGAGTCCAATCTTTATCATCTACGTATGTATATGGACTTGTTAGTCCGAACTGCTTAATAAGATTCTTATTAAAATAGAGGAACCGAACACCGGCAAGGTTCTGGGTACTGACGTCATTAGGCATCATAAAGAGTTTATTTGCGACCTGATACTCCTTATAAGCATTTGCATCCCAATAACTAGATTCAAAATTCATAATATCATCTTTCTCAAGCATATTGAGAAGATGACCGGCAGTAATGAGAGAACCGAGGTTTCGGCGCTGCTCGAACATAAGATCATAAATCTTATCACCGGATTTAATTATTCCGGGAAGATCTTTCGCTGGGTTGTTGCTTTCAAACATTTTAAGTTTGATATGATATTTATCTTCAACAGCAACATTGCGTCTGTAAACGGCATCATTCATCAGGTCACCGTCGTAACCATCAGACATCATATAAACAGTGTTGTAACTAGAAGCGGAAGTTGACTTGGCAAACAGTGTAAAGTCTTCATCTTTGTAGTTTGCTTCTCTGAATTGGGGAACAGTATCATCACCGGAATCGTCGCCGGTGATGGTGGATGCTGCCGTGCTTTCGGCTTCGGCAGCGGTTGTCGTTCCGTCACTGATTCCGGGATTCCCGCAAGCAACTGAACCTGCAAGAAGAAGAACAAGCATAAGCATTGACATAATTCTTAAAAAAAACTTGTTTTTCATAACTCTTTTCCCTTTCATTTACACCCCAAAATCGGGTAGATTTATACGTAAATATTATACCACTATATTAAAGAAAAGTAAACAACTTTCTATTTAATCGCGAATATTTATTTATTTGTTACATTATTTATAAACTGCTTTTGTGCAAGATTTCAACTGAAAAAATCAACTTCACATTTTTCATAATAATACTTGAAATTCATTTAATGGTATAGTAAAATATTTAAAAAAATTCAGGTTAAAAATGAAAGACAGAATCAGAAAAGCAAAGAAATCGGACCTTGAAAGAATATTTGAAATGTATTCATCCGCCATAGGCAGAGAGGGATGCACATGGAACGAATTATATCCAACCTATAAAGAAATAAATAATGATTATGCCCACGGTTGTCTGTATGTCTATTTGCACTGCGACCAAGTAATAGGTGCAGTATCCGTAGTACTTGAAAACGAACTTGATGAAATTGATCTGTGGAAGATAAAAGACGGAAGCCAGAAAGAGATTGCCCGTGTTGTAATAGCTGACGGTTTCACCGGGATCGGGTTTGCAGGGAAAATGATAAATTGTATTTTGAAATTACTTTCCAAAAAAGGCTGCCGCGGAGTGCATCTTCTTGTAGCCAAATGCAATACCGCGGCAGTTAAATTATATAAAAAGTCGGGATTCGACTATCTCGGAGAAACATCAATGTACGGAAATGTATACTATATCGGAGAGAGAATGCTCTGAATCAGTTAAAGATATGCCTTACTTTCCTGTTCTTTCCGAAACTTCATCATTGACATAATAATGTCTTGCAAGTAGTTTTGACAGTCCGTCAAGTCCGGGATAAATTATTCTTTCGTTAATATTCATCTGATCAAGAAGATCACGGACATCCCAACGTATCTCTTTTTTAATTATATATTTAACAAGTCCGCTTTCGTGACGTTCGTAATAATCTTCAATATCAGTTATTCCGCTAGGTATCACCGAAAAAAATGAATACTGTGATATTATGCGTTGATCGATCGACGGAGGTTCGATACAAGCGATTGAATCCATCCCCATATCAAGATCATACTGTTCTATACTGTCGGCAACACGGCTGAGAGAATCAACGGAAAAAACAAAAGCGTGTTCAGCGTCAAGTGCGTCTCTGTATTTCTGAGGAAGATTCTTATTGCTTTCCCTCATATCCATCCTCCACACAACACAGTCGCGTTTACCGAACTTATCAAGGTTATTCTCGGTATTGGCAAAATGAAGAGCAACAAGTGGTGAATATGTCCAGTCAAGAAGTCTCGTAGGCAATCCGTGATGCTGCCCCACAATCATCTGTTTCCAAACGGAATCGCAAAGTGACGGATCTTCAATACTGGCATATTTCGTAAAATTCCGAAGAATCGGCTTTTCAAGATCTTTTTGAAGATTTTTGCAATTTCTCTGCAGACTTGTAACCATTCTGTATTTCACGTCCGGAACTCCCCGATAGAAATACGAACTCCTGATGCGCTGAATGTTTGAGTTATATTCCTGCTCGGAGATTAATTGCATTACATCGTCAATGCAGTCAATAAATACCGTTTTTATCATGTCTGACCTCCGTATGCCATTATACTTTAAAAAATGATTATTTATGTAATCAAATTATATCACATTATAATTGAAAAATCAATAAAAACACGCCCGCCAAACAAATGGCGGGCGTAAATTATTAAAACTTACTGAGCAGCTTTAACTGAAGTGATGTGGGGGTTAGCACCTTCATACCAGTACAGGAAGCCTTCAACGTCGATCTTATCGCCGACTTTAAGAGCTTCAACAGCCTTATAAACATCGGTATCCTTGCCGCAGAGATAGAACTCTACGCAGAATTCGTATGTCTTGTCGTTGAGATTCACCTTGAAGTAGAGGTCATCAGTCTTCTCGGTAGGATTCTTGTAAGCAAATGCGGCACCGGACTCATCATAAGCAGCAACAGTCAGACCCTTAAAAGAAACAAGCTCATTCTGATGCTTGATCAGATCGTCGGTTCCGAGAAGTGCTGTAGCATCAAAAGGAGTTGCAACGAAAGAACCCTCAAGGATCTCAACGGTGGCACCTTCGGCGATTTCAATTTCACCGGAGAAATTTGCCTTGTAACCGGTTACTCTGATTTTGGTTCCCGGAACGAGTTTGGCATAATCTTCCTCTGAAACGGCAGCATTGTAAATGAAGTAGGCACCGTCATTATCCTGAGTGTAGAGAGTTGCTTTGTTATCCCACCAGGACTGCTTTGCCTGAACATAAGCCTCGATGACAACAGCAGCATCTATATCGGCTGCAATGTACTCGGCATAGGTCATAACCTTAACATCAGCGGTGGAATCAGCGGTGGAATCTGCGGTGGAATCAGCGGTGGAATCAGCGACACCGGACTCGTCAGGGGTAGAATCGACAGTGGGTGCGGAATCTGCCGCAGTGGAATCGGCGACGTTGCTGGTCTCATTGCCATCACCGTTGTCGGCGCAGGCAACAAAAGAGAACGTCATAATGATGGTAAGAAGCAGTGCAAGAATTTTTTTCATTTTTTTCTCCTTTATTTTCTCTCCGGAAAATATTATTTCCGTGAAATACAAAAAATATTATACCTCTTTTTATTTCTCAAGTCAATGATTAAATTGGGCAATTTATGCAGTCGCTTATTGCCTTTTTTTGTTCTTTATGACATTAATAAGCAAATAAATTCCGATTCCGCACCAAATAACGCCCAATGATGAAAGAAGTGCGATTGACATTACGGGCATATCACCAAGTACTTTCCTCTGGTCGGGAGAATCTGACATACCGATCTGATCAAGATGCTTGAATGAAGTAATATTGGAATAGAGTTTTTCAAAATAGCCGTCGTCAACCGTTTCTTTTCGCCGTATGGACTTTGTTACACTCTCAATGGTCTCTCCGGCGGCATCACGCAATGATGCTGAGCCGTTGAAAACAGGGGTTACGAAAGTATCATCGGAATGAGCGAGAAGAATATTTGCGGCATCGATCTTAACGCTGTAATGAAGTTCGTTGTCTTCCCCGCTCCGTGACAGATAATCTTTATATTCTTCGGAATTCTGTGCTTTTGACGTAACGGGAACATAACCTTCAGTCTCGGAATAAGAAATCTGCACATCATTTGAAAGCAGGAATTGAGTAAACAGCCATGAAGCAAGAACTTCCTGAGGATCGGACTTATTGAAGACACAGACGGAAGGTCCCTGAGATATCATCTGCGGATTGTCAGTGTCATATTGCGGAATAGTCATAACCTCAATATCAAAGTCAACAATCCTATCCTTGCTGATATCGCAGTTCGGAGCATCAGAACCCATCCATGTTGCACCGGCTGTTGAGTCGATGGCAAAGATGCATTGTCCGGCATTAAGGAAGTTGGCAGGATAACTTGATATCTTGAATGTTGAAAAAGCCCCCTTCTTTACGTGAGAAGCTATTTCTTTGAGCAATTCCGTCGTCGTATCGTTAAAAAGAAGAATATTCCCCGTTTCGTCAGAATACGGAGCATTTTTCTGTTTTAACAGTTGTATCATCATATTGTCGGTTGATTTATAGATGAAGGGAATCATTGTCTTCTGTCCGTTTACGGTGTAATTCCCTTCTTCATCCTTAACGGTCGCCGCATCGGCCACTTTCCACACAAAATCCCACGTCAGTACATCGGGAAGTTCGAATCCGAGTTTTTCTACGTAGGTCTTATTGACGTAGCACGCCTCAGTGGAACGCATATATGGTATAGCATAATAATGGTCTCTGAAATAACATTCATGGAGAAATCCCGGAATTATTTCATCAAATTCCGGAGAGTCAAATCTGACTTCGCTTCCTCCGAAACCGTATTTTTTATTCTTAAACAAATTGTCAAGCGGAATTACTACATTTTCTCCGGTAAGATATGTGGCTATATGGTCCGGATATGTGATGCAAACATTTGGAGTCGTTCCTGTTGAAATATTTGTTATAACGTCATTATAAATACTTCCATAATCGGTATACATCCGCATATTTACACGAATATTCGGATAGAGTTCCTCAAAATCAGCTATTGCTTTCTGATAAATCGCTGTCTGAGTCTTATTTGTATCGTTTTTTGCCCAAAAAGTTATCTCATAAGACGCTGAGGTATCAAACTCATCCGGAATTTCGAAAACATCGGATTTTCGTTTCCCATGACAACCGGCGCATAAGGGCAGAATGATCAAAAGAATAAGAAATACATTAATAAACCTGACCAATGTGTTCTTCATCCCTTAGTACCTCCTCTCGACACACCTTCCATTATCTTGTTCCTGAAAATCAGGAAAAGAACGATCAAAGGAACGGATATCACAACGACTGCAGCCATCATTGCCGGAATGTTCTCTCTGCCGAATCCGTTCTCGCGGATCTCCTGAATACCGTTTGAAACCAGAAAATAAGCTGGATCGTCAGTTATCAGACGCGGCCACACATATGAGTTCCAACACTCGATCACTTTAAGAATGACAACAGTCACGATCGTCGGTTTACAGATCGGGATCATAACCTTAAAAAGATATTTCATATCCGAAGTTCCGTCAACTTTGGCGGCATAATACAGTTCATCCGGAATCTGTGCAAAATTTTCTTTAAGAAGATAAATATAAAATACAGAAGTTATCGAAGGAAGAATGAGACCTGTAAAAGTGTTTCGGAATCCGAGATTTGTGATAGTTACGAAGTTTGTTATCACCATAAGTTCGTTGGGAATCATCATAAGTGACAAAAACAGAGTAAAAACAAGATTTTTTCCCTTGAATTCAAGGCGGGCAAACGCAAAAGCCGCAAATGTGATTATCAACAGCATTGCAGCGGTTGTCAGCAGAGTAAAGATAATTGTATTTGCAAAATAACCTGCAAGATCAACCGTAGTAAAAGCATCAATGTAATTCTGAACTGTGGGCGATGCTGTAAAGAATTTCGGAATAAATTCAGAGTTGTATTTGCCGTAATCCTTGACGGAAGTCAGTATCATCCAATAAAACGGGAACAGCACCATTATTGCCCAAAAAGACAACATGATGTATATTACGGTTTTTAAAACAATACGGCGAATTGCCGCAGAGCGTTCAATTTTTGCAAGATCGGTTTGTTTTTCCATTTCAGGACCTCATCAATAATGAACGTGTTTTTTGCTGACGAGAAGATTTATACAGGTAATTGTCAGCACGATCGCAAAAAGAATAATAGCAGCCGCGGAAGCGAAAGACGGGTATCCTCCGCTGCTGCCGTAAAGCATATCATAAACATATCCGACGATAGTATTCATTCCCGCCGCATTCAGATTCACTCCGAACAAGGCAACAGAGTCACTGTACGCTTTGAACGCTCCGATAAAACCGGTAATAACAAGATAAAACAGCATAGGAGAAATCATCGGAAGAGTAATATTCGTGAATGTTCTGAATTTCGATGTTCCGTCGATCTTTGCAGCATTGTAATAATCTTCTTTAACCGATGCCAGAGCACTTGTCAGAATAAGGATCTTGAAGGGCATAACTATCCATATCGTGTAAAAACACAGCACGAACATTTTTGCCCAGTACGGACCGTCAATGAAATCAACGGACGAGCCTCCGAACCGGTTTATCAGAAGATTTACCAACCCGTCCGAATATGCCGTCTTTTTGAATAAGATCATAAAAACAAGACCTACCGCCAAGGTGTTGGTAACGTACGGCAGAAAATAAATTGTCTGAAATAAATTCTTGACTTTTTTGACAGAACTCAGTCCGAGGGAGATCAGAAGAGCAAATCCCGTCGACAAAGGAACTGTTATCAGAACGAGAATAAGCGTATTCTTTACCGCCTGCAAAAAGTAAGGATCGCGCAATACATAGGAAAAATTATACAGACCGACTCCGAAAAATGACTGCGAAGCAAAATTATAGCCTTCCTCAAAAGAATACACGAAAACGTCAACAAGAGGATAGACCATAAATGCGCCCAGGAAATTGATTGCCGGCAAAAGATAAAGCCACGCTTTCCATGAATTTTTTCCGGTTTCCATTCAGCACCTCAATAAAGTCTTTCTTCTGTTTCTTTGTCAAAAACAAAAATTTTGTGGGGTTTTACGGAGAATCTGATGAATTCGGAATCCGTATCAATGCCTGCGTCCGAATTGATTATGGAACGAACAGTTTCACTTACTGCTGAATTATTTGCGGAAATAACGCTCATGTCACGTCCCATTACTTCAATATTGATCAGGCGGCAGCACAAAGGTCCTTCCGGATCTGGGATAAAACCTTCCGGTCTGATACCTACATATACTTCACCGTCACGCACTTCGGGCGCATAAAGAACATTATCGTTCCCGATATAAATCTTACCATTTTCCGCTTTTCCTTCAAATACATTGATAGGAGGCGTCCCCAGAAACTTAGCAACAAACAGATTTACTGGATCGTCATAAACATCCTGAGGCTTTCCGATCTGTTGAAGGGTTCCCTGTTTCATCACGACGATCATATCTGAAATACTCATTGCTTCTTCCTGGTCGTGAGTTACGAAAATAGTTGTAATCTTCGTTTCCTTCTGAATACGTCTGATCTCTTCGCGTGTCTGGAGTCTCAGTCGGGCATCGAGATTGGAAAGAGGCTCGTCAAGCAAAAGTACACCCGGCATCTTTACAAGAGCACGCGCGATCGCCACTCTCTGCTGCTGACCGCCTGACATTTCGGCAGGTTTACGATCAAGAAGACTGTCGATCTGAACAAACCGCGCTGCCTCTGTGACCCGTTTCTCCATCTCTTCCTTTGAAAGTTTATTCTTCCCTTTAAGGTTTTGAAGAGGAAACATAATGTTCTGTTTAACGTTCAGGTGTGGGTAAAGAGCATAGTTCTGGAATACCAGACCGACACCGCGGTGTTCTGGTTCGACATAAGTAACCTCGTCATCTCCGAAATAAATATGACCTGAAGTCGGCTTTTGAAGTCCGCTGATCATATTAAGCATAGTGCTTTTTCCGCAGCCGGATGGACCGAGAAGACCGACAAGTTTTCCGTCGGGTATTTCAAATGAAAAATCGTTTACCGCAACGACCTGATCTGCTTCTTTTTTGCTTTTGCCGGGAAATATTTTGGTTAGATTCTGCAATACAACTTTCATTGTTTACTCCTGCATAACGGTAGATGTATTTTCGCTTTTATTTTATCACCACGAAATAAATAAGTCAATATTTGTTTGGTATTACACAATATTTTATTTGTTGATATTTTAAAAATAAAAGACACCATTTCCATAAAGCAGGTGTCTTTGGGATCACATTTATCCGTTCAGTTCACTATATGATTCTTTTCATTTTTACGTGAAGTATTCCCGCTTCTTCAAAAACATCGGAAAAAGTCACAAAACCGCATTTCTCGTAAAAACCGATAACAGGATACTGAGAATCAAGAACGATCTCTTCAAAAGAAAATTCACGGCAGTAATTTTCAAGATATTCAAGGGCAAATTTTCCTAAACCTTTACATCGGAACTGAGGAAGCAGGCAAAAACGTTGGAGTTTCAGTGACTTCCCGCCTTCGTGACGGCATCTGAATGTGCCCGAGGGAACGCCTTCGCACAAAATCAGGAAATGAACACACTCTCCGTTCAAAATATCATAACCGTCTGTTTCAATATCTGCCGGGATATTCTGTTCTCTAACAAATACTTCACGTCTGATCTTTATACAGTCATCAAGTTCAGACTGATTTTTTACTATGATTATCTCTGATTTCATTTTATCCTCTGAAAATCAGAATTTACCTGAGAAATCAAGCGGAATCTCGTCCAGAACAACTTTCCTACGTTCAACGTATCTGCGCCTTTCGGGAGTGTCAACCTCGTTGAATTTACCGTCAAACCCGTAAGGATTCCGAAGAGGACAGAATCTGACGGCAAGACGGAGCCCCGGATGATCCGAAGATTTATCTTCAAAAAAAGCCGCTTTGAGTGCAACCCCGCACTTGGCAGCACATTCATAAAGAGCGCAAAGTTCGGGGATGTATTCGGGACCTGTCTCTTTTCGATCCGTTTCATAAATCAATCCGTTGAAACTGAAATACGGAACATATTTGTATGTATCGGTTCTGAAATTAAAACCGCGTCGGAGAGCAATTCGGCGAAATAACAGAGATATAACTATAAAAGCAAGTGCACAGAAACCGTCGTCTAAATTTGAAGATGAATTTCCCGGCAGAAAAAATGAAACCACATCAACATCACTCCCGCCAAGCTCTGCAAGTTTATGAATATAACTCTTGTCAACAAGAGTTTTTCCGGGTCTGAAAAGTCGTGACGGAAAGTATTCCGACCAAATATTTTCATTAACCTGATCAGAATTTCTTTTCTGACTATCATCCAAAGTCAGAGGAATGATGACTGTACCAACGCCCGTACGCGCAAGAATATCGGAACTGATCTGAGAATAATCAGGAAAAAATTCCACAGTGCTTCCCGCCCGCCAGCGTCCTTTTCCCGCACGTGAACCAAGTACTCTGTACTTTTTTCCGTCAGTATCAAAAAGGACAAGATCGTCTTTATATATCCTGTAAGATAAATTTTCGCTGTTTCCTGCATAATATGACGGAAAGACTTCTTTTCCGTCAATAAGCATAACTGCACCGCCAAGGGCAGGATCTGTGCCGAGATCGGCAAGTGTTGAATCGGAATCCGATCCGAATGTTTTAACTTCATCCGACATATCAATGTCAGCCTCAATATTCAATTCAGAAATATTCCGATACTGCATAGCACTCTCTTTCCGAACAAAAATCCATTCTCTATTACACAAATCATCTCTGTACCGATCCGCAAACCCGACATTGATTTCCAATTATTATGTTAAAAATGATCGTCACCGAGACTCAGTTTATTTAAAAACTCTTACCAAAGCACTGAGCCTGCCTTTTTTAGTTTCCGAGGCAACGCCTTCATAGATAAATCTTCCGATACCGCGTACGGAAACAATATCTCCCGATTTCGGTGAATCGGTAAAACATTCCTTGACGCTTCCGTTGATAAATACCTTTCCGATACCGAATAATTTTTGAGAATCCGAACGGGAAATTTTATATACAGCGGAGACAATGGCATCAAGACGTTCTGATGAAATGACAATACGCGATATATCTGGATAAGTTACGGCTGATTCGGGCGGTTCTTCAATAATTGCACAGACAACGTCTGTATGTCTTACCTTTTTCAGCTCTGAAATAATGAAATCCGATATCGAGTCAAGGCAGAAAACATAGGCTCGGTTTTCAGAAACAATTATATCCCCGATAACTTCCCGACGTATACCCAGTCCGACAAGAGACCCGAGAAAATCCCTGTGTGTAAGTTCGTCCGCATATTTCGGTGAAACGGGATGGACACAAATGCAGACGACCGGCGGTACTTCTTTATAAATACAATCCCTGCCTTTGAAGCAAGCTATTCTTCGCTCCGCAGATTTAAATCCGCCCCACATGGCTACATCGGTTTCAAATCTCATTGAATTGAGCAGACTTTGCTCCGAAAGATTCAAAAAATCACTGTAAGCATAAGAGTCTCTCTGCTGCGCTCTTTTCGACAGATCGTTCAGTCGTCCTGCGAGAAGTTTTTCGTCGTCCATTGGAATCCTTTTATGTCCCGCAAAACATTCATAGTTTTTCTTCAATAAGAGGAATAAGATTGCGAGTGTATTCGCCGTAACCGAGATCGTTCGGATGCAGACGAAGATCAGAATAAAATTCAAAATAATGAGGTGTCAGATTATAACCGTCTATAACATTCAGACCGAGGGACTTTGCCTTATCAGCTATGTAAGCAACAGCCTCGTAATAACTTCCGAATTTCGTTATCTTATCCTTGTCGGCTCTCCAAAGAGGAGTAATCACAAATATTTTTGAATCGGAATAAATTCTTGAAATCCCTTCAAGGAAAGCGTCGGCACCGGCAAAGAATGCGTCACGCTGAAGTCCGGACCAGTCATTTGTTCCGTATGCTACGGTAATCAGATCGGGTTTGAATCGCAGATCTTCATCTAAGATCTGCGGACAGAAGCGTTCGCCGCCTATTGCCTGATTGATCATATTCGCATTAAAATGCTGAGCAAGACGGTTGGCATAACAAAGAGACGGAAAAAGAGCATCATATCCTTGGGTTATGGAATCGCCCAAGCAAATCATTTTCTTTTTATAAGGTACCGGACGGAAAGAAGAATTTTCACTCAGAAAAACATTCTTGATTGCCGCGCAGGCGAGGCACGGAAACCACACCGTGACCTGATGTTCTCCTTCAGGCAGGTTTATCTCAATATGCCCGTTTTTAATCCACATCGGAGACTCGCCGAGATGTTTTTCAAGGACCCCGTCAACATAAATATCAAAATAGTAAAAGTTTCTGCTCGACGCATTTGATACAGTAAAATCAAAGCTGAACTTTGAAGCATCTGTGTAAAAATTAAAATTTATTCCGGAAGTTGCTTTGGCTTTTGAGAAAAAGCCTGCGCTTGTGTTTTCATATACTTTCAACTGTTTGTCGGAAAATCTGTAAAATCTGTAATAATCATCTTCAAGTGAGATATTTACGACACCGCGGGTTATTTCTTTGATTTGTTCTTCGGATAAATACATAACGAATCTCCTTTTTTACCAAATTCACGTCCGAATTATACCACAGATGACAATAAAAGTCAATCAAATGAAAGAAATTTGAAGAACTGAGTTTAAAAATGTTTTTTGCTCGCCTTCGATCAGATTGACAATTAATTGAAACGGTGATATAATTTGTCACGAGGTGAATCATGAAAAATAACACAAATAAATCACCGACGAAAAGCGGTAAATTACTCAAATTGTTTTTTTCGACTTTATACATCAGTGCTTTCACTTTCGGCGGAGGCTTTGTTATTATTGGTCTGATGAAGAAAAAATTTGCAGATGAACTTCATTGGATTGACGAAGAGGAAATGATGGACATCACCGCCATAGCACAGAGTTCTCCGGGTGCAATAGCTGTAAACGCCGCCATTCTTGTCGGGAGAAAGACAGCAGGAATCCCCGGGATAGCAATTGCTGTCACCGGAACTATAATTCCTCCGCTGATCATTCTCTCCGTCGTTTCTTTCTTTTATTCGGCATTTGCCGGAAACAGATACGTTGCTCTTTTTTTGAAAGGAATGCAGGCCGGGGTTGCCGCAATGATACTTGATGTTGTATGCAGTCTCGGACTAAAAGTTACGGCAGAACGGGATCTTTTAAATATTTTTCTGATGATACTTTCTTTTGCTGCAGCCTATTTCCTGAAAATTAATGTTGTACTGATTATTCTCGGCGCAGCTGTTTTCGGGATCGTTCGATATCTGGTAAAGGAGAAGAAAAATGGTTTATCTTGAACTTTTCCTTTGCTTTTTACAAGTAGGCTGTTTCAGCGTCGGCGGAGGATATGCCGCCATTCCTCTGATCAGAAATCAGGCAGTTGAAATATACGGCTGGCTCACGGCGGAAGAATTTTCCGACCTTGTTACCATAGCCGAAATGACACCCGGACCGATAGCGGTAAACGCGGCAACTTTTGTCGGAATAAGGCTCGGAGGTCCTGTCGGTGCCCTTATCGCTACACTCGGATGCATTCTTCCTTCGCTGATAATTGTCAGCATTCTTGCTTTTCTTTACGAAAAATACAGAAAATTGAACGCAGTAAAATCCGTTCTCGGAAGCCTGCGCCCGGCAACCGTTGCTTTGATCGCTTCTGCCGGATTGTCGATCTTGCTTATCGTTCTTTTTCCGTCCGACGGTGGATTTGCTTTGATCGGAGAAAAATTCAATATAATCGGAGCAATTCTATCTGCAGCTGCATTTTTCTTCATGAGAAAATATAAAAGCAATCCGATCCTGATTATGTCATGCTGCGGTGTCGTATATCTCGCTGCCGGATTGATGTTTGAGTAAATTCATAAGTTATATACTTCTAAGGGTATGAAAAACGATTTTCTTTTCATACCTTTTTTCATTTTAACGATTTATTATTTTAAAAATAGATTTTTCAGCACTTTTAATAAATGTGATTGACTTTATAAAAGAAAGATGATATAATTTAAATAAAAATAAAGTCAAAAAGGAATTCTTATGCTGAGGTACGGTAAATGGAGAAAAAATCACATCAATTTTATGAACTTCAAAATAAATGCTGTGCACTGATTATTGCATTTTTTCTTATCCTGCCATTACTTGCCGCATCGGTCATAATAGCCGAAGCAGCAGGAATAGAAAATCTGTATTCATTCAAAAAAACATACTGCGGAGTCTTGAAAAGCAGCGGAGAAATATTATTCAATCACCGTTATCATACTTCCGCATTCATTTCCGTAAGTGAAGGAGATAAATTGACGTTTGGTCCTTGTTATCCCGATCAGACGCTTTATCTCACAGCGTACACCGCATCAAAAAGCGTAACCAAGCAAACGGTCTCTGCGTCAGAACTTACTTTGAAAGAAAAATACTCGGACGGAACTCTGATTCTGCAATATACAGTCCCGTCGGGAACGGCATATGTGCGAATCACCTGCCGAGCGGAAGTTTACAACACTTTCGTTATTACAAAAAATAATTCTTTCTCCTTTTCCGAGTATAAAACTTACATAAGCGAGAACGGTCTGTCAGAATACGCAGAATGGCGTGAAAAACTTGTCGGATCGCTTGCAGGGAAATCCTTACTATGGTGCGGAGATTCGATCGGAGTCGGTTATTATGAACATCTTTATCCCGGAACTTCTGGATCGGGATGTATCAGCAAAAACAGAGACACCGGAGATCATCCCGCATGGGCAAAAAGAATTGCCGATATGTACGGTATGAGTTTCAAAAACACTTCGCGCGGAGGTGCTTCACTTTCTACAAAACGCGAAAATGTTACAAATATTTATTCCCAACTCAGCCAGAACGCTTCATCAGCATACGATTATGTTTTTATTGAAGGCGGATCCGTTGATGTAGGGGGATCAAACGGTATCAAAGTTCCGCTCGGAAAACTATCAGACTCCTATTCCCTCTCCTCATTTGATTCAGAAACTACATTTATAGGAGCACTTGAACGCTGCTTTTACTATGCAACTTCAAAAGCTCCTTCATCGCACATTGCTTTTGTAATTGCGTATTCAATGCCGCGTCACCCTAACAACAGCAACGCATGGAATGAATACTGGCAATATGTCCCTTACGTATGTGAAAAATGGGGGATCAGCTGCATTGACCTATACAATAATGAATATGTAAATAAATTATTTGACGGAAACAGGACACCTGACGGAAACAGTGAAACCGCCTATTACTACGACTCTCTTCATATCAGCCCTATGGGATACAGTATTACTTCCGTAGAGATCGCAATTGAACTTGCCTCAGTTCCTGTATATTCTTCATCACTCCGTCATACACCGGAAAATATTCCGGAAGAATTAAAAACAGGTAAGTCACCCGAAACCACACCCGCCTCCCCCTCACAAGACATCACTCCTCTTTCCGAAATTAAAAATCTGTTTATTCCGTCAACAGTATATAAAGGCAGAATGCAGTCAGACGGGAAGGAAACGTCAGACCCCAACAAATATTTCACTACTGATTTCATCAGCGTAACTCCCGGATCAACTTTATATTACGCTTCGGCAAATCCCTCGCAGGGGTATCAACTGATTGGATTCAATACCTCGGGTAAAGCAGTAACCGGTTGGGTCAAAGGCACAAATATGATCGCGCGCGGAACGCTTTCAAACGGGAAAGTCATTTTTTCTTATCAAATACCGTCAAATGTATCCAAAATACGTATCACTTTTCCCGTGGGAACTGATCCTCTGATAACTCTCGATCAACCTTTTGATACATCAGTATACACTCAATATCTGAAACACGAACCGATATCTGTAACCACCGAGGAGGAAACGACGACATTATCACCGTCATCCGACACAGTTACATCACCGGAAACAACAGACTATTCAAAAGAATCAATCACAGATACTGAAATTTCAGATAGTGTATCCGAAAAAGAAGGAACAATTACCGCAGAGGTTACTCCTGATACTTCCGCAGAAGTTACAGAATACCCGGGTGATTCCTCACCGGAAACCACTTCCACAGTCGAACCCTCTGCAGATTCTTCCGAAGATACCTTTACTCCAGTGCAAAGCGACACAGATACAGCGACAGAAACCAATAATCAAAGTCAAGAAACAACGAATAGCGATTCTGGCTGCGGCTCACTATCATACAGCGTTATTTCAATAATGATAATCACACTGTCAGCATTTTTCCTTAATCTCAAAAAAATACTGAAATCAGACCCGGAAAGGAAATTTTAAAATGAAAAAAAACACAGTATTCTTTAAGATCGCATCTTTTATCCTTGTTTCCGTAATTTTTCTTGCTGCGTTTACAGCATGCGACAATTCCGGAAATAATACTGATGGCACGACTGTTGCTGATACTGATAATACAGACGCCGCTCAGTCCGGCGAAAACATTTCTTCTGATTCTTCATCTTCCGGTAACGATACTTCCGGTAACGAAAATATTGAACTGTTTACATTTAATATCGAAACTTTCAACGGTGTAAATTATGCGTACGTTTCCGGTGTCACCGACGCAGGAAAAGCAATGACTTCTCTTGAAATTCCCGAAAAGTACGGAGACGCAGAAGTCTGCGGACTTGATAAGAACTGTTTTAAAGAGTGTGATAAACTTGAAACTCTCACAGTTCATTCCAATGTTCTTGAATGGGGACCTGCTCTTTTTACCGGGTGCAACAAACTTAACCGAGTAATAATGGATTACGGTAAACTCGTAAGTGCAATTGCCGCGGATCCGACAATTGCCGAAGACTTTTCTGCTGCAACGGCTTTCAATAACACTGTTTATGGTGAAAACAGTATTGTTGAAAATGCTCCTTCCGTTCGGTTTATCTTCAAGGATCAGAAAACCTACGACTTCTTCCTCGTTGACTATACTTGGTCGGTTTACGCTGATCTTTTTGAAATTGAGAAATAATTCCATTCATTTCCTTTCATTTAAATCATTGCCCGGAAAGGACATTTTGCAATGAAAAATCATTCAGGTACAAAACGAATCAATTTCCCGCTTTTGCTTCTTGCGGTACTGCTGATCCTTGCAGGCTGCTCTGCCCCCGGCACCGATCAGACAGGTACCTACGTTAATACTAATATTGATGAATCTGAACATCACGACATTCCCGTTGATCCATCATCTGAAACTGATAGAACAGAAGAATCATCACCGGATGGGACTGCCGATCAATCAAACACTGAAACATCCAAAGCAGATTCAGAAGTCATCACAACAGAACATGAAAGTACAAATGCACAGCCGGAAGGAACGACGGAAAATGATTCCACATCATCTTCCGTCCCAGAGTCGGACACTTCATCAATTACCGATCACGAGACCACAAGTGAGACTCATTCTGTGACTGAACTGCAAACCGATCCTGATACCCAAACGATGACGGAAACAGTAAATGCTCCCGAAACGGAGACTCAGCCTGATCATCAAGATGAAAAAGATTATTCTTCTGTCATTGCAGGAAAAAATCAATTTGTCATCATCTACGAACCAAATGGCGGATCACTCGGATCCGTGTTCAATAACAAAACAAGTATAAAGGACAGCGCAACAGGAAAGATATGCTGCACAAAAAAAGATGATTTCTTCTATCAGACAGTAACAGATTCTTATTATCTGTGTCCTCACTCAATGGGTGACAAGAATTATCTTAAACGCAGCGGCTACGTTCTTTACGGTTACAATACCAAAGCTGACGGATCCGGAATCTACTATGGATGCGGATGGAATATACCTGTTGCCCTCGGAGAAAAAATTGTTCTTTACGCAATGTGGGCAAAGGAATCTGACCATTCATTGTTTACGTTTTCAAACGGAACGATAAAAAAATACTCCGGAAATGAAAAAGTTGTAGTAATTCCCTCTTCGATCGACAGCATCAATGTTACATCAGTTTCTTCAAATGCATTCTCGGGTAAAAGTATGACAACCGTGATTATGCCGAGCTGTCTTACAACACTTGAATCAGAATCATTTAACGATTGTGCAAAACTTCAAACAGTATATCAGTTCGACAAGATCTCGGAGATGCCGAACGATACTTTCAATAAATGCCCCAATTTTTCTACACTTATCATCAACAACGCACAGAACGTCAAATATACCGGAACAAATAAAGTCGGTACTTATATGATGAAATTTCAGCGTCTGTTGCTGAATAAAGATAAACCGAAGATCATTCTGATATCAGGATCAAATGCAGTCTACGGAGTTCTTACCCCTATAATTGAAAAAGCACTTAATAACAAATACACTGTAATTAATTACGGAACAAATTATTACGTTCCATCAACGATTTATATAGATATTTTCTCAAAATTTGCCCAAAAGGGCGATAAAGTCGTGATTCTTCCCGAAGAAGTACCCCAGCAATGGGGGGACAATCAGAGCACGTCAGGTTATGCTCAGTTTTTTCCTGCCATAGAAGGTTGTATGGAGGTCATCAGTTATCTCGATATAAGAAATTATTCGAATATGTTTTCGTACATAGCCAAGTACAACAATACCAGAGCAGACGGAACATGCTCATACGAATCCGTTTTCAGTGAGGCGGTCGATCAGAACGGTGATTTCAGTTATTCGAGAACAACACCTGTCACAAAAAAATGGAGCAACTCCAATCTGTACGACTGGTTCGGAGAAACAACACGTTCAACACTTTTTACACCGTATAACGTATCCAATCTCAACCGCTCGTTTGACCTGTGCATCGAGGCGGGTGCGGAAATATATATTTCGTACTCTGTTGTTGACAAAAGTTTCGTTACGGATTATTCAGACCAGACCCTTTCAGCCTACGAAAATGCTGCACGAATGAATTTTGTGAACGAAAAAAAAGGAAGATATATTATTTCTTCTCTTTCCGACTACGTATGGGAACATGAATTGTTCTACAACTCAATGCATCATCTCCTGACAGATGCATCCCGTAAACGGTCGGAAATGCTTGCTGCGGATATAAAAGCACAACTTAACAAGGAGAACTGAAATGTTTCTTGACTCCTTTCGAGTAATTACAGAACACTGGCTTATTTTTATGTTTTTTCTTGCCGCAATAACATCACTTTACATTCTTGAATTAAAAATTACCAAAGGAAAGACATTTATTTCCATTGGTAATCTTTGTGTGCATACAGCATTGTTCTTATATTGCCTGATTATTGGTGCTCCGACGGAGATCATTCTTCTTCTCATACTCGCGGCACTTCTCGCGGGATTATTGATATAAGGAGGCAGAACAATGGTTTTCAATTCTGTTGAATTTCTTATCTTTTATCCCATAGTTCTCCTTTTGTATTTTTCTCTGCCGAAAAAAGCAAAATGGATAATGCTTTTGGGTGCAAGTTACTTCTTTTACCTGAGTTGGAAGGGCGACCACACCTTTCTTGATACAGTTAAACTGCTGATGCTTATCGTCTTTACGACAATTGTATCGTACGTCAGCGGAATCATTATCAGCCGGACAGAGAGCAAATCAACTAAGAAGATCTGCCTTACGGTCACTCTTCTCGTTTGTTTCGGAATTCTCTTCTTCTACAAGTATTTTAATTTTCTTTCAGCGTCAGTGACTTCCGCTATGAGATTTTTCGGTGCTGACACAAGGGACTATTCGCTTGATCTGATACTTCCGGTAGGTATATCCTTCTACACGTTTCAGACACTTTCGTATGTAATTGATGTGTATCGTGGAACCACCACGGTTGAAAAGAATTTAGGTTATTACGCACTGTATGTCTCTTTCTTTCCGCAGCTTGTTGCGGGACCTATTGAAAGACCGGAAAATCTGCTTCCTCAGCTGAAAACTCCGCACAAACTGACTTGGGAAAACGCCCGCGGAGGACTCCATAAAATACTGATAGGATTCTTTAAGAAAGTAGTTGTTGCCGATCTTTTTGCGTCATACGTCGTAAAAGTCTACAATGATGTCGAAAACGCCAACGGTCTTATGTTTTTGATTGCGACTGTGCTGTTTGCCTTCCAGATCTATTGTGATTTTGCAGGTTACACAGATATCGCGATAGGCTGTGCCGAGGTCATGGGCATCAGACTGATGCAGAACTTTGACCGTCCTTATTATGCCAAAACAATAAAGGAATTCTGGGCAAGATGGCATATTTCCCTTTCTGCCTGGTTTAAAGATTATCTCTATATTCCTCTCGGCGGAAACAGATGCTCAAAATTCCGTAACTGTCTCAATATAATGATCGTCTTTCTTGTCAGCGGTCTTTGGCACGGTGCGGCTTGGACATACGTTATCTGGGGTGCTTTGCACGGATTATATCAGGTTATTGGAAAGTTTACTTATAAGCCGCGTAACAGAATATGGGAAAAAATCGGTGTTTCTCCTGATGGGAAATTCGTTTCTGCACTCCGCAGATTCAATACGTTTATTCTTGTCTGCTTTGCATGGATATTCTTCCGTGCAAACAGTACATCGGATGTATGGATAATAATCCGGAAACTCTTTACTTCTTGGACGTTCAGCATCGGATTCCTTACTGATTCAATTAATGCTATGGGACTTGATCTGACCGGAATTCTGACTTGCATTCTGAGTCTTGCACTTCTTTCCGTTATCGATCGCCGGAAACTTGAACTGAGAAATAACACGGCACCAGTGAATATCCGCTTCGGATATGTGGTATGGGCAGTAGCACTTGCATGGGTACTTCTTCTTGCCGGAGACGGTGCAAGTTCCTTTATCTATTTTCAATTCTGACGGGAGGTCAATATAATGAATAACAATACACTAATCCAAACTCCCGTCGAAACGGCAGATAAAAGAATATCCCCAAAGAAACTTGTGCTGAGAGCCACTGCCGTTTTTATTGCAGCGCTTATCCCCGTTATTCTTGTCGTAACATTGACATTTGCACTGCCGAAATGTTTTGATGAAACTTTTGATGCTGCACTCAGCGACAAATTTTCCCTTCTTAATTCCATTGATGAACCGAAAATCATAGTAATCGGCGGCAGCAGTGTTGCGTTCGGTCTTGACAGCAAAGCACTCTCTGATGCTACCGGTTATCCCGTAGTCAATTTCGGACTTTACGCAGCACTCGGAACAAAGATCATGCTTGATCTTTCACGTTCCAATATTAACGAAGGCGATATTGTTGTTCTTTCTCCGGAAATCGAAATCGACACTTTGTCACTGTTTTTCAATGCAGACGAAACATGGCGTGCGATCGACGCGGATGCCGGACTGCTGAGATATATCGGAAAGGACAATTACTCCGATCTTGCCGGCAGTTTTATTGACTACGTCGAGGACAAGTGGCATTATGCCGAAATCGGAACTAAACCGAGTTCGGGAAAACCTGCGTATACGCGCGATGCCTTTAACGAATATGGCGACATTATTTATCCCCGTCCCACCAATACAATGGGAAAACGCGGCTACGACAGAAATAACCCGATAAGACTTAAAGAAGAAATTCTCGGCGAAGATTTTATTGATTATCTCGAAGAATATGTAAATTTTTGCGAAAAAAAAGGTGCAAAAGTAGTCTTTTCTTATCCGCCTATGAACAAAAATTCACTTGAAGACGGGAGTAAAGAAACAATTGCTTATTTCCAAGAATTTCTTGCGTCAAAACTTCCCTGCAGAGTAATTTCCGACATCAACGACTACATTATGCCGCCGGAATATTTTTATGACACAAACTTTCATCTTAATGATAAGGGTGTTCCGATAAGAACAGCACAGCTTGCCGAGGATATTACACAAAATTTTTTGAAAGACAATAAAAAATAAGTAAAATAAAATGATTATTTCAATTGACTGCGGATCAACAAATATGCGTTGTCGTCTTTTTAACGGTCAGGAGCTGATTGATGAAGTACGACGAAAAGCAGGAGTACGAAATACCGCCTTTGACGGTACGAACAACCTGCTGAAATCCTCACTTCACGATTGTATCGACGAACTTCTGACACGAAATGAACTTACAGAAAATGATATTGAGGTTATCATTTCCTCCGGAACGCTTTCTTCTGATGTCGGTATATACCGTGTACCGCATGTTCTCGCCCCCGTAGGTATAAAAGAAAGTGCTTCGCATTCAGAACTTGTGACAGTGCCTGAAATCAGCGGGATTCCGATCTTCTTCATTCCCGGTGTAAAAACTCTTCCGGAAAATACGGTCTCCGATCTTTCAGAGAAAGTTGAGCAATGGGATTCGCTCAGCGGCGAGGAATGTGAGACATACGGTCTGATAAAACTTCTCGGACTTACTCCACCCTTTACGATTACTCTTCCGGGATCGTACAACAAGATTTTACAGATCGACGAAAACGGAAGAATCAAGTCAATGATAACCGGAATGTGCGGAGAGTTTATTGCAGCTATGTCCGGACATACTCTTCTGAAACATTCGCTGCCTGACCCCGTTATACGTACCATCATTCCCGAAATGATCAGGTTCGGATTTGACTATTGCGCAGATCATGGTGTTTCCCCCACTCTTATCAAAGCCAGAAATGTTCAGATACACGGAGACTGGAACGAGGATGAGGCAGCAAACTTCTTCGTAGGTGCAATACTGATCGATGATATCCGTCCGATTGCAAAAGTATGTGATGAAAGCACAACGCTTGTTGTTTCAGGAGGGGATCCGCTGCGAAGCATATTTGAAATACTGATCAAGCATTCAGGAATAAAATTCAAGAATCTGATTGTAGTAGATGATAATACTGCAAAACTTTCACCCAATATAGGAGGAATGTTAGTTTACGAAGAATTCAAAAAGTATAATAAGTAATACCAATGTGGCTGTTAAAAAAGTCAATGTGTTAGGGCAAAACGGCGGTGTTCAGCCGCCGGAGGCACGTTTGCTTCCGGCGGCTGAGATATTATAATTGAAGGATCGGAATTTACGAGCTTCGGGATCACGACAGATCGATCCCGAAAAGATACTCGTAGACCTCCGGAGGCATGGTCTCCGCCACAGGATAACGGGCAAGATCGTGTTCGTGATCCGACTGTATCATGATATAGTCCGTGCCGACGTTGAAGAAGAACGGTATCTCGTTCCCGTCGTCCCACGTCGTGTCAACGTGATAATATTTTCCGTCGAGCTTTATCATATCCCACGCGTGCGTATCGCTGAGAACGACGATGACGTCAAGACCTGCCGTTTTTGCAAGCAAACAGAACGAGTTCGCGTATTCGAGACAGACTCCCTTTCCCTTGATGAGTCCGTCGTATCCGAACGGCTTCTCGAGTCCCTTCATCACGCCGTATTCCATGTTGTCGATGATATAGCGGTAAACCGCGTACTCCTTTTCGAGATCGGTCATATCTTCCGTGATGATCTCGGAAACGATTTTTTGCGCTTTTTTCTCGGTCTCGACCGCTTTTTTGAAATCGTAAGAGTATTCCTTCATTCCTTCGACCAGCTTGTCGTTGTCGGAAAGGCAGGAAATGTCGAGTATCGGATTGCCGGAAAGACAGATATGATCTATGTTCTGCGCGTCGGCGATCGGGCGGACGGTCGATATGCGGTTGTCGTTCATGCTGACGTAGCTGATATGGGGAGCGGTCAGAAGCGGCGAGAGGTCTTCGATCAGATTTCCGCTGAGATCCAGACTTTCGAGCTGCGTCAGACGCGAAAGATCGGGTATCTCCTTTACGAGACTCGTGGCAAGATAAAAATACTTTAGCTCGGTCATGCCGCTGATGACGCTGATGTCCGAAATATGCGTGCCGAAGCATCCGAAATCCTGCAGGGAGGTCAGATATTCAAGCCCGACGAGTGTTTCGGGGCGGACGTCGGAAATTCCGAGCGAGGTCACGGACGCAAGGTAGCTTTTCGTGAGAACGAAGTCGTCGGGAAGCTCGCAGTATAAGCGTATCGACTCTCCGAGACCGATATCGAGTATCACGTCTTCTTCGGTAAGAGGATCGCGCACGCAGGACGGCTCCGGCTCTTCCGGAACTTCGGGTTCATCGGGGTCGTCGGGTTCGTCCGGCACGTCGGGAACGTCGGGTTCATCCGGTTCGTCGGCGGATGTCTCATCATTCGAAGTATCACTCTCTGACTCAGAATCCGGAACAGAAGAATCTGCAGTTATGTCAATACTATCGGAAGCCGCAGAAGAATCAACAGAATCTTCAGGCTGATCCTGAGAATTTTCGGAAATACTCGAATCAGATCCTACGCCTGCTACTCCGCAGGATATCATAAAACATGATATAACCATGAGAACAGCAAGAAAAAAACTGATTTTTTTCATATTACTACTCTTTTTTTTTAATTATATTATTTTTCTTAATTATATTATTTTTACTTTGCCATGTCAACACCATCCATAATACTCCTATGAAAGTAATGAATATCCGGACGCGAGAAAATGCATATTTTTATATTTTTATATCATCAGATATTGATTTTCAGCAATAATAGTGGTATAATAATTCAAAAGGTTAAAAGATTTTTAAAATTCAAACAGGTATCAAAAATGAGAATTGTAATTAAAGTCGGAACTTCGACTCTTGCACATAAAACCGGAAGACTGAACATCAGACGTACCGAGGAATTATGCCGCATCATCAGCGATATTAAAAACAGCGGCAACGAGGTGATTCTCGTAACAAGCGGTGCTATCGGTATGGGTGCGGGAAAATTATCACTTAACGAAAGACCGACTGATATTGCGACAAAGCAGGCTGCCGCCGCAGTAGGTCAGTGTGAACTGATGTATATTTACGACAAACTTTTCGGCGAGTATCATCATACGGTAGCCCAGATCCTGCTTACGGGCACAGACTTCTCTCATGAAGACAGACGTGAGAATTTTGTCCACACTATCAGAAGGCTGCTTGAACTCAATGCCCTGCCGATTATCAACGAAAACGATACCGTTGCGACAGATGAAATAAAAGTCGGGGATAATGACACATTGTCCGCTCTGGTTTCGGTGAATATCGGTGCCGATTTACTGATACTGCTTTCCGACATTAACGGTCTTTATACTGCGGATCCCAGAAAAGATCCTGAAGCATCTCTGATCCGTGAAGTCAACGATATAACACCTGAAATCACATCCCTCGCCCTGGATTCATCAACCGGTCTCGGAACGGGCGGAATGAAGACCAAATTATCCGCCGCGCGTCTCTGCCTTGAGCACGGTTGTGAAATGATCATTGCAAACGGAGCCTTTCCCGAAAATCTGTACGATATATCGGAAGGCAGACTAGATAAAGTATTATGTACAAGATTTTGCAGTGCCGATAAGAGGTAAATACCATGAGTTCAACTATTGAAATAATTAACAGAGCCAAAAATGCAACGGTAAATATGGCTTGTTTGTCCTCTGACGTTAAAAATGCCGCTTTACTTGCTATGGCAGATGCGATCGATCTTGCGGCTGATGATATTCTGAAATATAACGAAGCTGACGTTGCAGCAGCAAAAGATAAATTATCAGATTCAATGCTCGAACGACTTACACTTGACCGAAAGCGTATTGCCGGAATGTCAGCAGGTATCCGTGATGTTGTAAATCTGCCTGATCCCGTAGGTATCACCCTGAATGAAGAGAAAAGGCCCAACGGACTCTTGATCCGTAAAGTCAGCGTTCCACTTGGCGTTGTCGGGGTGATTTACGAGAGCCGTCCGAATGTAACCTCCGATACTGCGGCTCTTTGCTTCAAAAGCGGGAACTGCTGCGTTCTGAAATCCGGTAAGGAAGCATTTGCAACCTCAACTGCAATTGTAAATGTACTTCGTTCGGCACTGATTCCTTTCGGACTTGAAAACGCAGTAAATATTCTTGAAGACAATTCACGTTCCGCCGCTGCTGAACTTATGACAGCCGTTGGTCTTGTTGATGTTCTCATTCCCCGCGGTGGAGCAGGACTTATACGATCATGCATTGAAAACTCCCGGGTTCCCTGCATTCAGACCGGAACCGGAATATGTCATATTTACGTTGACAAAGATGCTGATCTTGATATGGCACTTGATATTATTGAAAATGCCAAGACATCCCGCACTTCGGTATGCAACGCCGAAGAAGTTTGCCTTGTCCACCGTGATGTGGCAGATAGATTCCTTCCTCTGCTTCGTGATCGTCTATGTAAAAAACGCATTGATTCGGGTAAAATCCCTGTCGAACTTCGGCTTGATAAACGTGCATCTGATATTATCAGCGGGACTCCTGCCGGTGACGGAGATTTTGATACTGAATTTCTCGACCTGATTCTTGCCGTCGGAATTGTTGACTCGGCAGAAGACGCTGTACACCACATTGCGCTTCATTCAACTCACCACAGCGAAGCAATTATTACTTCAAATTGCGAGACCGCCGAGATGTTTCTGAACTCCGTTGACAGTTCTTCTGTCTACGTCAATGCTTCAACACGTTTTACCGACGGCGGTGAATTCGGATTAGGCTGCGAAGTCGGTATATCAACGCAGAAACTCCACGCACGGGGACCTATGGGACTTCGGGAACTTACTTCATACAAATACAAAATATACGGAAACGGTCAAGTCAGATGATTGTTAATCAGGAGGGAAAAATGAAATTTACTGCAGGTTTTATCGGATGCGGGAATATGGGCGGAGCTCTTGCACGCTGCGCAGCGAAGGCACTCGGAGGTGAAAAAATTGCCGTATGTGATAATTATCCGGCTCTTACGGAAGCAATAAGGCAGGAGTTCGGAGTTTATTGCGCCGACATATCCGGAATCTCATCTCTTTGCAAATATATCTTTCTCGGAGTAAAACCGCAAGTCATGGGCAATGCCCTTGATTCAATTAAACCGGAACTAATATCGAGAAACGACTTTATTCTCGTTACAATGGCTGCCGGACTTGATATTGCTTATTTCCGATCTTATCTCGGGTTTGACTGCCCCATAATTCGCATTATGCCAAACACTCCCTGTGCCGTCGGCGAAGGAATGATTCTCTGCACTGCTTCCGATAATGTTTCCGAAGAAACACTCGACGAATTCAGGTCCATGATGTCAGCCGCAGGCAGAATTGATATGATCGCCGAAAAACTGATTGACGCGGGGTCTGCTGTTTCGGGATGCGGTCCGGCTTTTGCCTACATTTTCGCCGAAGCACTTGCCGACGCAGGTGTTGAATGTGGACTTCCGAGAAAATCCGCATACGAATATGCCGCACAGATGATGTTGGGATCTGCAAAAATGATACTTGAATCAGGATCTGCTCCCGCTGTCTTGAAAGATTCAGTTTGCAGTCCCGGTGGGACTACAATAGCGGGAGTTCACGCGCTTGAAAACGACGGATTCCGTGCTTCCGTTATGGACGCTGTGGTTTCTGCGTACGAAAAGACGCTGAAACTAAAAAAATAAATTTAAGGCTGTTAAAAAACAAGTTTTTTAACAGCCCCAATTTTTTAGTTTTCGTAAACTATAAGGTCATGTATATTTCCAAGTCTGATCATATTAGTATTATTTCAGATTTTTTTTACATTAAGTACACCACGATATTCAAGCAGTTTGATGAACAGACCGCCTATGACAGTACGGTTCCTGAAACTTTTTTCAATATTTTCACTCTTGGAAAAAGATGAATGATGAAAGCCTGTAATGGTGGAATACCAGTCTGTCATAGGAACGCGGGATGTCATCGAGTTATAGGCATTCCACATAGGTTCAATAATTGATTCAAATTCCTCTCTGTCATCGGCAAGAGTAGCGGTCCACACAAGCCAATCGGATTTTGTATAATCTTTTCTGTTATCAAGAGGCAAACCATACATATTCATATGTTTGCGATTACTTGACAGCTCCGAAGTCAGAACTTCACGCGGCATAAGTCCGGTCCCGAAGAGTTTGTCCCAAACAATGTTGTATTTCATACTGAAGGTATCGGGTTTATCAAATGCAAGACGATAACTTCCGTCTCCGTTGGATGCACGCTTTGTCCAATCAAGTGCCATTGATCTTGCCATTGTCAGATATTTTTTCTCTTCGCGTTTCTGACCGCTCATTCCTTTTATGATACCGAATCCGGCAATCCCCATTATCGCTTTAAGAGACAGATTACAGTTATGAGCAAGATGTCCGGCAAAATCGTCGGTACAAAGCTGATTTTCAGGATCCTTTCCGTTTTCAATAAGATATTTTACCCATTTTTCAAGAATATCCATATGTTCCGCGGCAAATGACACATCCCCCGTTGCAATCGCAACCGTTGCTTCCATAATTATCATATTTCCGCACTCTTCAACGGGCATCTGGCGTTCAATATTTGCGCCGTATGCCTGACCGTTGAGTATCGGATAACGTCCGGCATCGTGAGGTGCAAAATCATATTTCCAGTCTTCGGAACGTGCAAATTTGTATATCGGTCTCATCATTCCTTTGACAAGTTCCGGATTATAAAGCAGGAAAAGCGGTATTGAAGGATAACTGACGTCAACAGTAGCGGCGCAGCCATTGGAGAAACACTCTTTAGAAATAAAGAGGATCTCACCGTTCTCATCAACGGCAACCTTATGAGCAGCAACTGCCTGACGGAAAGCAAGTTCAAGCATTTCCGCATACTTTTCGCCGCCGGCTCTGACAGCATCAATAAACAACCTGTCAGCGATCTCACTGCAGCGTCGGCAGACTACCTTATAGTCCCCGTGCGCTTTTACAATCTCGTCTCTTATGTTTTCCCCGTTTTTATTCCAATAGGAAGTCAACTGTTTATGAAAATATTCGACTGACTTGATATCGTCGTATGCAAATGTAAACAGAGACGGCTTATTTCCGAGTTCGGAATTGATCCCGACGAAGTTCATCCCTTCCCCGTCAACAGTAACAAAAGTCTCTCCTTCACCGGTCAGATAAAAATATCCCCACTCCGCACGCAGGTTATCTCCGGAACGTACGAGCATCTGCTGATTTTTTCGTCCCATACTCACAGAGGATAACTTACCGAGACTGATTTTTTCGGTAACGACATCATCGTCCCCCTTGATGTTCATACAGATCTGCTCTGAAACAGAAAGGCGAAGAGATACATTGTGCTTTTTTCCGTCTGTGGATTCACGACGTACTTCAAGGTAACTCACGGGACGTGAAAGATGATACAAGTCATCAGGAATAAGAGCTGAGGTGAATTTCAGTATCAAACGAACACCGGCATCCTGAAAAACATATTCAGTTGAGAAAGTGCTGCAATCTGCACTTATTTGTTTCATTGAAGGAACTAATTCATTTCCATATTTTCCTATAACACGCATTTCTTTGCCGTCAATAACGGCAATTCCTGAAATAATAACAGGACTTCCGGTCCAATGTACCGTGTCGGTATCGGTCAGTTTATCGGATGCAGACCATATACTGAAATTGGGATCTATTGTTATCAAAGGATAGGCGGGAGGTCTTAATCTCATTTTTTCTCCTTTATTTTAAATTAAATATATTTGTTTTCATGTTTCGAACCAACGTTCACCGACAGACAGATCGACAGTCAAAGGAACGGGCAGACTGACAGCACTTTCCATCTCTTCGCGGAGAACAATAGATGCTCGCTCAACACAATCGACTGAGGATTCAACGATCAGTTCATCATGAACCTGAAGTATCATTCTTGCATCAAGTCCTTCTTCCGAAAGTCTTCGGCTGACGTTTATCATTGCGATTTTGATTATGTCGGCGGCACTGCCTTGTATCGGGCTGTTCATTGCAACTCTCTCTCCGAATTTTCGGAGCATTGCATTTTTTCCGCTTAGTTCCGGAATAAACCTGCGTCTTCCGTAAAGAGTATCAACATACCCATTCTTTTTTGCGCTTTCCACAATATCACGAAGATAAGCACTGACTCCGGGATAATTGGCAAGATAACTTTCTATATATTCCTTCGCTTGTTTTACGCTGATTCCGAGATCCTGCGACAGAGAGAAATCACCGATACCGTAAACGATCCCAAAGTTTACGGCTTTTGCACGTTTACGCAGGATCGGTGTGACAGCCTCTTTCGAAACGCCGAAAACAGCAGAAGCAGTTGAAGTGTGGATATCTTCTCCGTCAATGAAGGCACGTATAAGTCTCTCATCACCCGAAATAGATGCCAGAAGCCGCAGTTCTATCTGAGAATAGTCCGCATCTATAAGAACACAGCCATTCTTCGGCAAAAAGTATTTCCGTAATTCCCTGCCCTCGTCGGTTTTAATGGGAATATTCTGTAGATTCGGCTCTGATGACGACAGCCTTCCGGTTGCAGTTCCTGTCTGTTTGAAATTAGTATGGATTCTTCCGTCAGCATCTGCAACTTTAATCAGTCCTGCAACATAAGTTCCGATTAGTTTTGTAATTTTCCTGTATTCGAGTATATCGGCAACGATAGGATGATAAGGCGCAAGCTTTTCAAGTACTTCGGCATTGGTCGAATATCCTGTTTTGGTTTTCTTTCCTGCCGGAAGCTTCAGTTTTTCAAAAAGAATATCGCCAAGTTGTTTTGGGGAATTTATATTGAACTCTTCACCTGCCGAAAAGAAAATTCTTGAGGCAAGTTCACCCGCAAGTTCGTTGAGTCTGCCGCCGTATTCGGCAAGTCCGTCAAGGTCGATCAGAAAGCCTTCTTCTTCCATATCGGCAAGGACGCCTGCAAGAGGCATTTCAATATCATAAAACAACTTTTCACATGATCGCTGACGGAGTTTTTCAATAAGGACTTCTTTTGCTCTGCGTATATATACTGCAACCGTAATCTTTTCATTACGTATTTCACCTAAATGAGCAGTAATTATTCTGTCAAGATCAGTTCCTCCCTGAGCATCAAGAACATAAGCGGCGAGCATAATGTCAAACCCAATATTTCTGAGAGAAACTCCGCAGGAGTCAAAATACTTATATAGAGTCTTGCAGTCATAACAGCAAAGAGACGCGGCTCTTTCGGATATGATCTTTAAAATATCACGATCAACTTCAACGGTTGAAGAAAATTTTCCGTTAAAAGCAGAAATAAAGCCGTCATAATCAGTATATACAGCCGCTCCCTCGGTCTCTATGCATTTGATAAAACTATCAAGGTCATTTTTCACGGTCAGATCTGAAGGGTCAAATTCCGTCATTCTTTCATTCAGAACGGATGATTCTTCAACTTGGTCAAGTCCGAATTTTTTTATCAGACCGTTGAATTCAAGTTCGGTAAACAATTCTTTCAGTAAAACGCGATCGCTAACCGATTCAGGGAGTTCGCATATAGGTGGAACACACGGTACATCACGAAAAATTCTTGCAAGAGTCTGAGACATAAAAGCCGAATCACGACCTGCTTCCAGTTTTGCAATCATTCCCGGTTTTAAATTACCTGACGAAACGTAATTTTCGTAAACAGATTCAAGACTGCCGAACTCGGAAATAAGTGCAATTGCGCCTTTCTCTCCAATCCCCGGAATACCCGGAATATTATCTGAACTGTCCCCCATAATTGCTTTAACATCAACAAATTGTTCCGGCTCGACACCGTATTTTTCAAAAAAAGCATCACGGTCAAAAAGAATATAATCGTTATTCGTTGCAAGAAGTACTGATGTATTCTTGTCAATCAACTGCAATGAATCGCGGTCACCGGTCATAACGAGAGTTCTGATATCACCGTCATTTTCTCCGTGTGCAGCAAGTGTTCCGAGAATATCGTCAGCCTCATAACCTTCACATTCGAACACGGTAAATCCGAGAGCGGATGCCGCACGATGAGCATATACGACCTGTTCGGCAAGTTCCTCCGGCATTCCCTTACGCGTTGCCTTATATCCTTCAAACATCTTGTGTCTGAAAGTTGGGGCATGAAGATCAAATGCCGCAACACAATAGTCCGGAGAAAATTTTTCGATCTGATGTGAAAGCATTGTTACAAATCCGTATACTGCGTTAGTATGAAGACCTTTCGACGTAGTAAGTGGACGAACGCCGTAAAACGCACGATTGAGTATACTGTTTCCGTCAACCGCAAGAAGTGTTTTCATCAAAATTCCTCCCGATAATATACAAATTTAGTATAACACAATTTTCACTAAAGGTCAATAAAAAGCAGCAAAATGAAAAAATAAAAATGGCTGTTTAAAACCGCGGGGGCAACAGCCAAACTAATAAAATATATTAATTAAACAGGAATGATCTTATTCTTCCTCTTCTTCATCTTCTTCGTCTTTTTCAACTTCCGTAGCTTCGAATTCTTCTTTCCCTGCTCCGCAGTAAGGACAGGTCCAGTCCTCGGGAAGATCATCGAAATCTGTTCCTTCTTCAATTCCGCTTTCGGGACAGCCTTCGGAAATCTTGTATTCATAACCGCATAGGTTACAAACAAATACTATCATAATTTACCTCCTTTGTTATTGTGCTCTAATAATATAATCCAAATTGCCTATATTGTCAATACCATTTCTTGATTTTTTTAAAATTTTTTTAAATCAAACGGTGCGCGGATTATCCGTGCACCGTCTAATATACAAATCAGTAAAAAAGATATTTTTTTACTGAAGAAACGTATGTGTCAAGCGGCAATTTTTCAGATTCCAATACCTTTGCAGGATCAAATGTTCCTTCGCGTGTCAGAGCATCGGTACCATATCTGAGATTCAGTGATTCTGGTTTCATCTCAAATCCTTCAAATTCACTCAGCGCGGCAAGAAGATAAAGTCCTGCTCTGTGAGGACGGTATGATTTTCTGTCCGTTATGTTAAGTTGTACGCCCTCACAAGCCTGCCCCGCATGTTTTCCGAACATTGGTTTGAAAAAAGCACGGCTGAAATAAATACCAGGAAGCCCTATCGAATTCATTCTGTCTGCAAGACGCCGTGAATCAATGAACGGTGCTCCGACAAGATCAAACGGACGCGTCGTTCCTCTTCCCTCGGATACATTGGTCGCCTCAATAAGACAAGTACCTATATAATTTACTGCGCAGTTGACGGAAGGTATGTTCGGTGACGGATTGATCCAAGGCAGATCAAGTTCGTCGCCATATAATCCTCTTTCCCAGCCAAGACACTTTATTACGTGCAGTTCACATCCAATACCATGAGTATCATTGATATATGATGCAAATTCTCCGCAAGTAAGTGAGTATCTTACGGGCAGCGCATATCTTCCGACAAAAGATGAAAAACGTCCTTCATCGAGAATAGCTCCTTCTGCAAGTGAAAGATCTCCGGATATGGGATTGGGACGGTCAAGAATAAAAACCGGAATATTTCTTACGGCGCATTCTCCCATAAGGTACGTCAGGCAATAAACGTAGGTATAAAACCTTGCACCGACATCCTGAATATCATAAAGCACAACATCACACATTGACAGTGCTTCCGAAATACGCGGACTGCCTTGGGCAGGAAGATCGTAAACCGGAACTCCAGTCTCCGGATCAACGTATTCTCCGCTCCACGATCCGTCCTGAAGAACTGAGTGAACACCGTGTTCAGGTGAAAACATAACCGTGAGACGAAACTCTTCCGAAAGATGAACGTATGTCGGAACTCCGAAACGATCAATTCCCGACGCCGCTGTAAGCAATCCGCAGCGTCTTCCGTCGAGAACAGCTTTCAATTCTGAAAGCCGGTCAGCACCGCAGTATACTTTCCTTTTATTTATCATTTTCCTGATACAGTCACGCCGTCAAAGGCGATATAAGGCAGAATTGAGGTACCGTCACAAACAGTTTCTTTTGAAATTGAATTTACATTCATAAGAAGATCAGCAAGATTTCCGGAGATCATTGTCTCACTTGCAGCTCCCGTAATTTTTCCGTTCTCGATAATAAAGCTGTTTTTGGCAACTCCCGAAAACTCACCGTTTGCAGCAGGCTGTCCTCCCGAGAATCTGCCAACAATAAGTCCGCGGTCAATTCCCGAAATGATCTCGTCAAGTGTCTTGTCTCCGCCTTCGATTATGCAGGCTCCTCCGTCATTAGGAGCACGGTCAAGTCCTGTTTTATTCGCAACGTACAGCGAGAGCAGAAAGTGTTTCAGTATTCCGTTTTCTATCACGTTGAAACTCTCGGAACGGAATCCTTCTGAAGTATAATCATCAGTAACGGCAAGTCTGTCATCTTTAACTGATAAACTGACCGTAAGCAGTGGACTCGCAACCTGCTTCCCGAGTTTATCAATCCATATACTTGTTTTATCTAATATTCGGGGATCTGAAGCAAAATTTTCAAGTGCAGATCCGAGGAGTTCTCCAAGGCATCCGGGGGCGAGAATAACCGTTCCGACATATTTTCCTTCGACCGGACGTGTATCTATCTGCTTTTCGATATCTGCAAGATCTTGTTCTATGGAAGAAAGTTCAATGAAAGGTTTATCCAGAGTCGGTGTCAAAGCAAATGAATAGAAGAATGAAGACGCCTTATCACCGTCATGAGCAGAAAAATCAACGGAAATGCTGTAATACCCTTCTCGCGAGTCATATCTTACTCCGTTAGAATTAGCGTATACACTATGAGATACGGAATAGGATGCAATAAGTTCTTCAATAACTATTTTGGGGAATTTTTTCCCTATTGTATCAACAAGTTCACGGGTACGTTCAAACAGAAGTTCAACATCAGGTTCAAGAGTTCCGTTGATAAATTCTGCGTTTTCCGTCAAAGGAGCAATATCCCACGCGGGATCCGCTTCTGATGCCTCTGCCGCGGCAATGCAGTCAGCAACAGCGGTATTTATCGCGTCTTCGTCAAGTCTGTTTACCGAAGCGGCACCGTGTTTCTGATCTTTGATCGCACTGATCGACAGCGAAGTACTGAAAAGAGTTCTGAATAGCGAGAAATCTCCGCTTGTATAATTAAATTCATGTTTCTCACGGCAAGTTACTCCGCATGAGGATTTCTGCGCACCCGCAGAGCCGAGTTTTTTTATTATTTCCTCGGAAATTTGTCCGAGATCGTATATTTCTTTCATTTATTCTTTATGATCCTTTCGAGTTACTATGAAGATCATCTTCCGCCGATATTTACCTTGCAGCGAAGTGCAGGTCCGCCGAGAGAAACAGGCATTTGCTGTTTCTTTCCGCAATATCCGCTTGACGACCATGTGACAGTATCGGACACCATATCAACGGTTTTAAGCATATCAAACGCAACACCGGATATTGTCGTATCAAGAATGGCTTTCCCGATTTTCCCGTGCTTTATCTCATATCCCATAGTTATGCCGAACATGAATTCACCCGTGGTATCCGCCTGACCGTTATTGGTTGAGCAAAGATAATAACCGTCATCCACAGAAGCGATCATATCTTCAAGTTTTGACTTTCCGGGCAGTACAGCCGTATTTCTCATACGTATCAATGGCTCGTCGGAATATGCAAATGCACGGGCATTTCCGCAAGGAGTAACGCCGAATCTTTCCGCGCTGTCACGGTTGTGCATATAACCTACAAGAATACCGTCGCGTATAAGCTCTGCGTCGGTGCATCTCACGCCCTCGTCATCAACATAAAGCGGAAGCGGGGACATTCCGAAAGGAGTGACATTAGCGTAATCAACCATACTGACAAGATCAGATGCTACTCTTTGACCGATTTTTCCGGCTGCAACCGAGCCTCCGATCACAAGATCAGCCTCAACTGTATGACCTACAGCCTCATGTGCAAGCATACCGGAAAGATCTCCTCCGAGTATACAGGTCTTTGTTCCGGCCTCGGCATATACACCTTCGCTTTTGAGTCTGACTTCTTTGTAAAGATTGTCTATTTTTTCATAAAAATCTTCCGGCTTAACAAAATTACGATCAAATTCGTTCCAACCGCCCAGTATCGCCAAATTATCTACGGTAATTCCCGCAGGTGTCATTGCTGACATTTGAACATAAATGTAACTTCTTTGGAAAGTAGTGTGAGCTTTTGTACCGAATGATGTAGCTATTACTTTTTCAATACATTCAGAACGAGCAAACAAACCGCGGCTTGCTAAATCAGGATATTTACCTATAATATATGAATCAAGTGCTCTCAGAAAATCAACATAATACTTCTGTTCCGGATCACTTACTTCCCATGATTCATTCAGTACAGCTCCTTTTACAACGGGATAGGCACCCTTTCCGCGGGAAAGTCTTGAGTCCATAAAGTCCGCATTATCAACAGCCGATGCCAAAACTGCACGTGCTGCCTCTTTTGAAACATCAGCTATTGACGAAAATCCGCACACGCCTCCTCGCCTGACTCTTGCACAAGTTCCCGAAGCGTCCGAACGCCCGTTGCCAACAAGGTTGCCCTGCACAATATTTACCGCTCGGTTACGGCTTCGCTGAACCCGTAATTCTGCATCGCTTCCTGTCGGAAACAGATCGCCGGCTTCATAAATAAATTCTTCCAACAATTTCATATCCTCCATATCAGCTTTAATGTATCAGATGAAATACTTACCAAGAATATTGTACCACGGTTTTTATAATCATTCAAGTATTTTTTGTATTTTTTCTCATATACAGAAAAAACCGGAACAGAAAAACCGTTCCGGTAAAATGTTATTGTCAATGCTTTCGTCCGGCGTTCTCCGGGTTCTTTCTTGCGGTCTTTCCTTCTTCCTTTGGCTCGATATCACCGGCACGTGTAAGTGCCATTTTAGTAAGCATAGGACCTATAAGTTCATAAACCAGCACCCCGAAAAGAACAATATTGCGGATTATCACTCCGTCACTTCCGAGGACGCTGACGGTAGATGCCATTCCGAGAGCAACACCCGCCTGGGGGAGAAGCGTAATGCCGAGATTTTTTCTGACAGGAGCGTCACATTTCATAAATGCCGCACTCCAGCCTGCGCCTAAATACTTTCCGAGAGAACGTGCGATGATATACACGATACCGATTCCGACAACAGCAATGTCAGAGAGCACTCCGAGATCAAGTTCGGCTCCGCTGATAACGAAAAACAGCACAAACAGCGGTGCTGTCCATTTATCCGTTCTGTCCATGATTTCAAGTGAGAAATCACAGATATTGCAGAAAACGGTAGCAAGCATCATACAAACAAGAAGTGTCGAGAAACCGAAGTGAATACCTCCGATTTCAAATTTCAACTGTGAGAGGGCAACGGTAAGTATTACAGCGGTAACTGCGAGAGACAGTCTTTTGCTGTTCGAGTGGAAGAACCTTTCGAAAAATGAAAAACCGATTCCGACAACAACTCCGAGAAGAAGGGACATTACAATTTCGATCAAAGGCTCTACGACAATGGAAATAATATCAAATGAAGAGGTGTTCAGAGCTTTGGCAATACCGAAAGAAACAGAAAAAATCACGAGTCCTACTGCGTCGTCAAGGGCAACAATAGGTAAAAGCAGATCAGTAAGTTTACCGTGCGCCTTGTACTGCTTTACAACCATAAGTGTAGCCGCAGGGGCTGTAGCGGACGCTATGGCACCGAGGGTTATCGCAGTCGACACAGAAAGTTTGTCGGGAATAATAAAATGAAGTACGACAAGTGCTGTATCAACGAACACGGTTGCGATAACAGCTTGAAAAACACCGATCACAGCCGCCTGCTTTCCGATTGTTTTCAGCTCGGAAAGACGGAATTCGTTTCCGATTGCAAAAGCAATAAACCCGAGCGCAACATCACAGATCATATCCAGAGCTTCAACTTCCGATGCCGTGGTAAAACCGAGTCCGGAAACACCAAGCCGACCGAGGCAAAAAGGTCCGATAAGAAGTCCGGCAACAAGATAAGCCGTTACAGCGGGCAGGTTGAACGGTTTAACAACACGCGACATAGCAAGTCCCGCAACCATTGCGATGGATATTTCAAGCAAAATTTCCATAATGATATACCTCTGACAAATAAACATTATCACAAGTTAGAATTTTATCATTTTTTCCGAATCGTGTCAATGTCAAATGTCTACAAAAATCCATATTATTTGATATAAAATTACACGCACATTTTTATGGGTTAATTATTTTAAGGCAATACCGCACAATTCTGGCGGTGCAGATGCGCCGTCAGATTTTTCGTCAGACGATACAAAATGAGGAAGGAATAGTATCTCTATTTCAACGAAATTTTGTGAAGTATGACGGAAAAGATGCAAGCATATGCGTAGTCAAGGCGTCAGCCGTGAATTGTGCGGTGTTGTCTTAATTAAAATAATAAATAATGTTTTTGAAAAAACTCTTGACAACTAAGCAAGGAAGTGATATAATCTGTAAAGTGATTTGCTTTACAGCAAAGATCGGAGGCTCTCATGCACGAAAAACAAGTCGAGATCGGTTATCTGTTGGATTTTTACGGTGAACTGCTTAATGATCGGCGGCGCAGCGTTCTCGATATGTATTATAACGAAGATATGTCTCTGTCGGAAATATCCGCTTCCCTCGGAATAACTCGTCAGGGGGCACTCGATCAGATAAAAAAAGCCGGAAGCGAATTGCTGTTTTACGAAGAGAAACTCGGTCTTGCGGAAAGATTCCGTGTGATAAGTGACTGTGCCGAAAAAGCATCCGTTATTGTTTCATCTTTTTGTGATCAGGATGGGAAAGATGAGCTGTCTTCACTGCTCTCACGAATAAACGATACCATCAAAGCCTGATTTTTTAAATATCCGATAAGGAGGTTACAGAATGTTTCAAAGCCTCAGCGATAAATTATCCGCTGCCTTCAAACGATTTAAAAACAAAGGAAAACTTACCGAAGCCGACGTAAAAGCAGGTATGCGAGAAATCAAACTTGCTCTTCTTGAAGCGGATGTTAACTTCAAAGTTGTCCGTGAATTTATAAAAACAGTTACCGAACGCGCGGTAGGTTCGGATGTTCTCGAATCCCTCGTTCCCGCTCAGCAGATCGTTAAGATCGTCAATGAAGAACTTACGAATATTATGGGCGGATCCCAGGCTAAACTTCAGATTTCATCAAATCCCCCTACCGTCGTTATGATGGTAGGTCTGCAAGGCGCAGGTAAAACAACTCATGCCGCAAAACTTGCCGCAATGTACAAAAAGCAGGGCAAACGCCCGCTTCTCGTAGCTTGCGATGTTTACCGCCCCGCTGCAATTAAACAGCTTCAGATTCTCGGTGAACAGATCGGTGTTCCCGTGTTCACAATGGGAAATGAAGTCTCCCCCGTTAAGATCGCAGCGGAAGGTCTTAAATACGCTAAGGACAATTTCTGTGATATTGTTTTTATTGATACAGCGGGACGTCTTCACGTTGACGAAGTACTTATGGACGAATTGATCGCCATCAAGGAAAAAACAAATCCCACCGAGATCCTTCTGACTGTTGATGCTATGATCGGACAGGACGCTGTAAATGTTGCCGAAAAATTCAATGAACTTCTTGACATTACCGGTGTTATTCTGACAAAACTCGACGGTGATACAAGAGGCGGAGCTGCCCTTTCCGTACGTTATGTAACCGGAAAACCGATTAAATTTGTCGGAACCGGAGAAAAAATTGACGCTATTGAACCTTTCCACCCCGACCGTATGGCAAGCCGTATTCTCGGTATGGGCGATGTTCTTTCCCTTATTGAAAAGGCAGAAGCGGTATATGATGAGAAACAAGCTGCCGAACTTGAAAAGAAAATGCGTGAACAAACCTTCACTCTTGACGATTACCTTGAACAGTTCGAGCAGATTAAGAGTATGGGAAGCGTGGAACAACTTTTGGGTATGATGCCCGGTGTCAATACTTCTGCGTTAAAGGATGCTCAGATAGACGAAAAGGCAATCGAAAAAGTTGAAGCGATTATCAGATCAATGACTCCACGCGAACGCACAAAACCAGATATAATCAATTCTCCGCGGAAACGGCGCATTGCTGCCGGAAGCGGAACTTCCGTAGAGGACGTAAACAGGCTTCTCAAACAGTTTGATCAAACAAAAAAACTGATGAAGCAATTCACTTCTTCAAAAAAATTCGGAAGAGGAAGAAACAGAATGAAATTCCCATTCTGAGGGATTTTCAACATATAAAAATCTTAAAAAGGAGATACAGAAAATGGTCAAAATGAGACTCAGAAGAGCCGGTGCCAAGAAGCAGCCCTTCTACCGCGTTATTGTCGCTGACGAGCGTTCACCCCGCAACGGAAGATTTATCGAGGAGATTGGATACTACAATCCTCTCGTAAACGGAAGTGAGGGTATCAAGATCGACGCCGAAAAGGCTAAGACCTGGATCGCCAACGGTGCTCAACCTACCGAAACAGTTAAGGCCCTGCTTAAAAAGGCCGGCGTCACCGACTGATCAAGGTGTCAGATATGGATCTTGGAAAACTCCTGCTTGACATAGTCAGTGCGATTGTTGATTCTCCCGATGAAGTCAGGATCACCCGCAACGAAACCGATGACAGCATCGAATTCGTTCTTAATGTTGCTCCTGATGAAATGGGTATGGTCATAGGTCGTCACGGAAAGATTGCAAAAGCGATCCGCACCGTTGTCAAAGCCGCCTCCGCCGGGACCGGAAAAAAAGTCTCTGTGGAAATTCAGTAATTCCCCGGAAGCGGAGTCAACGCAGTTCTGTATTGATCTGACGAAGGCTCCGCTTTTCACGAATCACAAAAAATAAAGGAAGGAGGGTACGTTAGTATTTTGGAAGCCTCAGTTTCGGAAATTGCTCAGAAAATCTATTCATCCGGACTTGTCCGATCACCTATCGACGCGGACTCACTTGAAACAATAGAGAAATACTATAACGGTACGACAGATCTGTCCACGACCGAAAAAATGCTTGCAAATCTCGAATACACGGTATCGTCTATCCATGAAACTGCCGAGCGAAACAGAATGCAGACAGAAAGTGCAGCAGAAGACACGGCAGCACTTCTCAGAAGTCTTACTGATTATTGGTATTCTAAAGGATCTCTCAGAGATTTTACATTTTCGTTCTCCGACGAGATCTGTGACATGCTGCGTTCGACTTTTTCCCGCGTCAGCGAAGAAATATCATCATACATAAATCTTATTGCAGACGGTTCGGTAAATGTCGCCGACTGTGCGGCCCGTATGAGGGCGTGCGTTTCTTCGGCATCGGAACTGTCAAGTGAAGCAAGGCTTGCAGAACTTGCTTATACTGTTCAGGAAAATAAAAATGCCGCAAGAACGCGTTCACGTTCCCTGCACCTCCGTGCACGAGCTACGGCTCTTGAATGTGAGAAAATAATTCATTCATATCTCGGATTTACACGCATTTGTGCAGGCTCTATCGCAATGATCAACCGCTCTCTCACCGGTGCTTCCAAAGCACTTCGCATAAATTCAGAAACAGATGAAAAGTTCAACGTGATTTCCCCCATTTCCGCCGCCGGTGAACTTGACTCCGCTATCAATGCTCTTGAAACAAACGACTACAAATTCAAATAAACACCTGACATCCATTTTCCGTACACTCAAGGCAAACATGCACGGATGGTGACCGGGTGTTTTTATTTTTATTTTCAGAATTCAAACCGATAAAACATAATCAAAATTTCCCTCAGGTGCTTGACTCGAAATTCTTTTTTTGTTACAATATAAGAAATAAACAACATATACCGGAGGCTAATCTGATGTTGCAATACATACTTGCCCTTGACCAGGGAACTACAAGTTCAAGATCCATTTTATTTGATACGACGGGAAAGATGATCGCCGTTTCACAAAAAGAATTCCCACAGATTTTCCCTCATGACGGCTGCGTAGAACATAATCCGGAAGATATATGGAATTCACAATACGAAGTGGCAGCCGACGTTATCGCTAAAGCCGGAATATCACCTGATGAGATTTACGGAATCGGAATAACGAATCAGCGTGAGACAACTATTGTTTGGGACCGTAAGACCGGGGAACCCGTATATAACGCAATAGTCTGGCAATGCCGCAGAACTGCAAAATACTGCGACGAACTTAAAGCTGACGGACTTACCGATGACATTCGCCGAAGAACGGGACTTATTATTGATCCTTACTTTTCAGCAACAAAAATCAAATGGATACTTGATAATGTCGCGGGTGCAAGAGAACGTGCCGAAAAAGGAGAACTCTGCTTTGGTACAGTAGATTGCTGGCTGATATATAAGTTAACCGGAGGTAAAGTTCATGCAACAGATTACTCAAACGCCGCAAGAACCATGCTCTTCAACATAAACACGCTTGATTGGGATGAAGAGCTTCTTCGACTGTTTGATATTCCGCGATCCATGCTTCCGGAGGTCAGACCTTCCTCCGGCATTTTCGGTCTGACCGATCCCATTCTATTCGGCATTTCTATTCCCGTCGCAGGAGTTGCAGGTGATCAGCAGGCAGCACTTTTCGGTCAATGCTGTTTTGATGCCGGCAACTGCAAGAACACTTATGGAACCGGCGGATTTATGCTTATGAATACAGGTGAGAAACCCGTTTTTTCCGATAACGGTTTGCTGACCACCATTGCATGGGGACTGAACGGAAAAGTCAATTATGCACTTGAAGGATCTGTGTTTGTCTGCGGTGCTGCAGTACAATGGTTAAGGGATGGTATGGGACTTGTTGCAAAAGCATCTGAAACTGAGGCGATAGCACGCACTGTAAGTGATAGTGCAGGTGTTTATTTTGTTCCCGCATTCGTAGGACTCGGTGCTCCGTATTGGGATCCTTATGCACGGGGAGCAATATTCGGAATTACCCGCGGTACAACAAGAGCACACATCGTACGTGCCGTTCTTGACTCAATGGCTTATCAGACAGCGGATGTAATTGAACTGATGCAGAAAGAATCAAACACTGTGCTTACGAGCCTGAATGTTGACGGCGGTGCCTCCGCAAACGATCTCCTGCTTGAGATTCAGGCTGATCTGCTCGGGACTAAGATCATTCGCCCGTCATGCATTGAGACCACCGCACTCGGTGCCGCATATCTTGCCGGACTTGCAACAGGGGCTATTGCTTCAACTGATGTTATCAGCAAATCCCGCAGTATTGCAGCGTCCTTTGATCCTGTTATCTCATTTAAAGAAAGAAAACACCGTATCGACGGATGGCACAAGGCAATTGAAAGATCCCTCGGATGGGCTAAATAAATTATTTAAAATCTTTTGCGGTGTAATCTGCAAGAAAATGATAACAATAATACCGAGCGAAAAACGCTCGGTATTATTGTTTTAAAGGAGAAAAAATGGTAAATAACAGAAAATGTGCAGTTATCGGATGTGGAAATGTCGGTGCAACAACCGCCTATACTTTAATGCTTTCCGGACTTTTCACCGAAATAGTTCTCGTAGATATCGACCGTAAAAAAGCGGCCGGTGAAGCGGAAGATATGGTACACGGTATTCCTTTCAATTTCCCTGTTGACATTTACGCGGGAGACTATTCTGATATCTCCGACGCTGCAATTATCATCATCACCGCAGGTGCAAATCAGCGACCCGGAGAAACACGTCTTGATCTAGTTCACAAAAATGTCAAGGTATTCTCTTCAATAGTCGGGAGTATATGTGAGGCAAAATGCGAAGGGATCCTGCTTGTTGTTACAAATCCCGTTGATATTCTGACCTACGTTACGCTTTCAATGTCACACTTTCCCGCCAACCGTGTTATCGGATCCGGCACCGTACTCGATACCGCCCGTCTCAAACAACTTGTCGGCAACAGACTCGGCGTTGACAGCAGAAATGTTCACACATTCATCATCGGTGAGCATGGAGACAGCGAGGTTCCCGTATGGAGCAGTGCAAATATTTCCGGCATTGACCTTTCATCATTCTGTCGTGATTGCTGTTCGGAATGTGATCCAACGTCGTTCAATCCGTTGTTTGAGGACGTTCGTGACGCAGCGTACAGAATCATTGACGCCAAAGGAGCAACATTTTACGCCATTGCAGAAAGCGTACGAAGAATCGTAACAGCTATCGTAAAAGACGAACAGACTATTCTTCCCGTATCCACTCTTGTAGGCGGACATTACGGTATTGACGGAGTATGTATGGGTATTCCCTGTATTGTCGGAAGAAACGGAATTGAAAAAGTACTTGAGATTCCACTTAACGAAAAAGAAGAAACTCTTCTGCGTGAATCTGCCCGTTCCCTGCATGAAGTTATCGACTCACTCGGACTATCTGTGAATGTATAAGAACAGTCAAATAAAAAACACTGCCGCCTTATCCCACGGGTGGATAAGACAGTAACTTGTGAAAAAACGGGGGTGTTAAAAAACTCATTATCGAGTTTTTTAACACCCCGCCGACATTTGGCTCAGCGGCTGCACACCGCCGTGTTGCCCTGAAAATTGAGTAATATTCATCCTTGTTTCACGGAAAAACGCCAATTTCGCGTCAAAAGCAGTGGATCCTGACCACTGCTTTTGACGGGCTGTAAAAAAGTATTGACTTTTTAACAGCCACATTTTCCTTTTTTGATACTATGTTGTATCTTCAAACAAAAGATTATCTGCTTTACCGGCATAATCCCGCAAATTCCATCAGACAGCTGCGGATGCTCCGGAACGCATCGTCCGATTCCGGACGAATCAGCACATGTTTTATGCCGGTTTTGAAAACGACGGTCAGACGGTCGTCGTCATCTCCGGATGTGTTGTCCGATACAGCCGCCGCAGAGTCCAGATCAAATTCCCGCAGCAGTTCCGACACAGTCTCATAGCTTTCCACGCCTCTCAACTGTTCGACGGGATCATGTTCCGACGACGGAATATAGGAGAAGAAAAACTCGTCCTGCTGCCGTGTCATCTCGATACGGTACCCGTATGAAGATTCATAAATCACAGAAGAAATATCGTTTGATTTTGAGTCAAGCACAGACCGGACGAGGACCGATACGGCAACAGCAAGCAGAACGACAATCCCCGCAAGCAGAAGGTTTCTTCTCATAGAAATTCTCCTGTTGCCGAAATGATTATTTCAAGATCTTGAAGTGTCCGAGCAGCGGAAGTTCTTTGGCTTTGCCGTTTGCGGCGTTCATAATACCTATTACGGCAAATATCAGACACACGAGGCTGAACATGCCATCCATAATACTGAAAATCCAACCGATGAACGGCAGATTGCCGAGAATACCGAGCGCGACCCAGCAGATGATTTCCGCAATGGCAAGAACGATTCCCTGATTTGCGTGAAACCGTGCAAATTTTGATTCCTTTGCCGCAAAGATCGGAACGAGAACAAGCCACGACAAATACGCCAAAATCGCCATTACTTTGTTTTGCTGAATGTCGTTTTGATCGTATTCTGCAGTCGTGTCGGGAGTGTTGTTGAATTCGTTGAACTTTTCGTTAAAATCAGCCATAACTGTGCCTCCTATTATTTATAAATGATAACAAAGTTTGCGAGAGAGTTTGTTTCGGAATATGAAATCATCACTTTACTGCTATTATACTCAAAAGCACCGTCTATGTCGGCTGTGGTTCCGCCGCTAAGCGCAAGTGCTTCTTTATATGCCTTTGCGGCATCCTTGCTATCCCACGTAACATAGACCTTTGCAAAGGATCCCCAGTCTTCAATCTCGCCGATCTCGCAGTTTTCGGGCTTGGCATAATCTGTAAACGTCCAGTCTTCACTCACTTCCGTATTCTGATTACCGGTGCTGTCTTTATCATACTTTTCGGTCGTTACCGTGCAGTAGCTGGACATGGATTCGTCACCGTTTGCCCAGTTGTCGGTGATCTTCAAGGTCTCGTCCTTGTTCACGATACAGCCGTCCGCTGTCTTGTGCCAGCCGTTCCAGTTAAAGGGTTGATTGATCCAACTTGCCATCGTGCCGTTCCAACCGTCAAGGCCGGAAATCCAGTAATAACTGCGTTCCACACCGTTTTCCTCGATATAGAACGGACAGATATTCTCACCCGGATATTTTGCTTCCCAATACTCACGGCCATATTCCGCAGGGTCTCCCTCCGGAAACGACGTGTCTTCGGTATCCGCGGAAGATACTGTGCTGTCCGACGTATTGGGATCGGTTTTACCGCCGCAGGCGGCAAGCGCGAATACTATCAAAGCGGCAAGTGCAAGTGCAATAAACTTTTTCATTTTTTCTGTCTCCTTATCAAAATTTTGTGACGAGATTATTTTACATATTTGCTTTCAAGCTTGGGGCACTTGGCATTTGAGAAGTCCATTTTCCAATCGGTAGGACTCTTCTTTTCGGCAGTAAACTGCACTTCGACATTGCCGCCCATTCTCGCAAGCACCATCGTGTATTTGCCCTTCCCGATATTGCTGTGATCGATTGAGAACTTATAAGGACATTTTTCCACGAAGCCTGAATAATCGCCGACGTGCGCTTCCATTGCCTCGTCAAACGTTGAATAGTCGCCTTCAGGGCAGACAAACAGATGATATTTGTCATATCCATACGGGTCAACCTCTTCAAGATAGTACCCGTCAAAGAAGAATTCGGACCATTCGTCATCGAGCTCGTTGAACGTGAACCAGGATGCGACCTCGTCTTTCAAGCTGTCAAACTTCTTCACGGGTCTGCCTTCGCCTGCACCCTTCAGCCACGAGTTGTCAAAGCCGATCTCGATGCTTCCGCTCTTAGTCTTGTTAAAGATCCATTCGCCGATCACGCTGCCGGAATCGTCGTCATCGCACAGAACCATCGTATAGGTTGCCGGATCGATACTATCGTTTTTCAGTACGAAAGTGTAGATGCCGTCAAACCATTCCTTATCGTAATTCGGATCAAAATGCTCATAGTAAACATCGGCAGCGTCGGCGGCTTCTTCCGTCAGGTAAACGCCCATGGGGCAGATGCCGAGCCAGCCGGAGCCGTTCTTGATATAAGCAGACGTCTTGACGGAGATAACAACGTGTCCTTCGCTGTCGACTCTGTAAGCGATGGCTTTGCCCAGCTCGGTTTTATCGGACATCGCGCCCTCGGGAGCAGTACTGTCGCCGGGCGTTGACTGACTCTGATTATTACCGGACTCCGAAGAACTTTCGGGAGTATCAGCCGGCTTTTTTTCGCAAGCCGCAAAAGCAAGCAGCATAGTCAAAGCCAACATAATTGCAAAAAACTTTTTCATAGATGATTATGTCCTCTTAACATTCAATTTCGCTTCTGTCTTTCGTGCGGCCCATATAGACAGACATCACGGGAGCAGTGCCGAAAGCATCGGTACAGCCGAACAGCAGATATTCGCCGCCCAGATCTTTATAAAGAACTTCATCGGCAGAGGCATATTTTCGCACAAAGCCGTTCTGCTTAAGCAGAGCAATATACAGTTCCAAACCCTCCTGCGGGGCATTATCCGCATTGAATACATAGTAGGTGCCGCTGTCATTACTGTTATCATCAAACCAAAAATCCGTACCGCCGAAGCACCACACGGGGAAGTCGGGAATTTTCTCGTTCCACATCTTGTTCAGGTCCTCCTGCGTAGCGGCCGCCTTTTCCAGCGTTGCGGCATACTTTTCCGCGGACCGGGACAGTCTGTTCAGAGATTCCTCCAAAGAGGAAAAGCCGCTTTTCTTTTCGTCTGCACTTGCAGCAGTCGCTGCGTTCACTTCTCCGGCAGCGTTATCAAGAGAATCTGCCACTTTGTTTGCATACTCTTCAGCTTTCGGAGCAACGATCTTTTCCGCTGCGGAACTTACCGCGTCACGAATACCTTTGCTGACGCCGTCTCCGATGGCGTTGCGAATAATGTTTTTCAAAAAACTCATTTGTTTACCTCCGATCAGGTGCAATTATGCACCGTTCTTTTCCTGTTCTGAACTGAAATCGACCCGTACGGTTTCGTCATTGTCGTTCCAGATGATACCCTTGTAGTGATGTTCCTTTGCGCATTTGACACATACGGTTTTTCCGTCCGTTTCTTCACATTCAACCGTACAATCATTGCAGATCGCCGCACCGCATATCACGCAGCGGTTCAGCTTCTTCAGAGCTTCGACATTTGCCCGTTCATAAGCGGAATCGTGATCCTGCCGCCAAACGAGCTCCCGTGCTCTTTGCTCTGCCCGGGACAGAAACAGCTTTTTCTCAAATCCCGGACGAAATGCGAGTTTCGTGGTGCTGACGACCTTGCCGCAGCAGTCACAGAAAAAAGAGAAGTTATACTGTTCTTCCGTGGAAGCATCGATGTATTTCTTCGTTACTGCATCCAGCACCGTTGTACCTCCTTTCCGAACGCACTGTTCCTTGGTGATTACAATTAATATTATACAGATCTTTTGTAAAAATGGTAGTGGAAAAAAGGCTACCTTTGAACAAAACAGGTCTACTTTTTCTGTTTTGTGCAAGAAAAGGTCAATCGTCGTATATTATTGTTTGGTCAGCTTGTAAATCAACTCCGTCCTGTTGTGTACGTCCAGTTTGGAATAAATGCTTGCAGAGTGCTTTTTTATCGTTGATTCTGTGACAAACAGTTCCTCTGCGATCTGTTTTCTGCTTTTGCCTTCCAGCAGTTTTTGCAGGACTTCCATCTCACGCTTGGAAATCAGCCCGGTGATTTCCGGCTTTTCGCACACCCGGTCTATCCAATCATCCGGCAGAGTCAAGGCTTCCTCCGCCGCATTTTCCACCGCTGGGACGACATCAGGGACTGCTTTCTTTTTTCTCCGGATCAGGACGAAAGCAAGCAGACCTGCGGCGGCGATCACAAGGATCGGCACCCATATCACATAAAGATTTTCCGAGAGAACGAAGTTCCATCGAGCCGTTACTTTCCCTTCGGGCAGTTCACCGCCAATGAAAACTTTCCCGCTTTCAATAGGTGTTCCTTTGGGATATTCCCATCCCTCAAAGGAATAACCTTTTCTTTCTGGAGACTCAAGTACAATTCTATCCCCGTATCGGAGAGTTACGGCTTCCGTGTGTCCCGGGGTATCTTCTATTTCAATGTTGGCTTCTTTTTCGTAATTATCACCGACTTGCAATTTTCCCAGACTGTCTGCGAATTTTCCGCCGGCAATTCTGTCAGTCACTTCTTTCGGGATCGGGTATTCATCTTTCGGGAGAGATACGTGTTCCGGTGTTGCCGGGATCAGTCCTTTCTCCTGCGCACTTTCCGGTATCAGTTCCAAACAATATCCATTCTCTTCGTTCGGTTCACTTTCTGAGATATTCTTGTCAACAAGCAGGCAGCCGGACAATTCCACATTGCCGGCAAAATTCTGTTTCCCGAAGAGCGATGAAAAATAAATGTGTGCCGCGGCTGCCGTATCAAAATTTGTTTTGGCAAGCGCAACTGAAATGCCTTCATCCTCTGCGGCGGTATTGCCGATCACCGTGCAATTTTCCATAATCAAAGTCTTGAAGGGCGAGATTTCGCAGAAAACGCCGGCTCCGTCGCCACCGGAAGTGTTACCCGCAATCAGGCATCCGTCAAGATCCACACCGCAGTTATATAACGCCAATGCACCGCCGTTGGGCGAATTTACTTCGGCATTCAGATACCCGTTACCGATCAAAGAGCAGTCAAGCAGATGAATATTGGATTCCCGTGCCCAAATGGCTCCGCCGGTCGCGGCGGCGTTAGCATCAAAAGAGCAGCGGCGGGCGTCTAAACTGACATTGTGGTTGTATCCGGATAAATAGATGCTGCCTCCGAATTTTGATGCGTTATTACGAAAAGAACAATCGATCAAGGTAAGATTCAGCGCATTCTTGTTGTCATCAGAGGAATAAATGGCGTTAAAAACTCCGCCGTAGCTGTAATGATAACCTTCAAATGAACAGCCGATATATGTGGCATTGACATTCATTTTGAAGATCGCCGCACACATTGTTTTCAAAATGCCGGGCATTTCCGAGCTTATTGTGGGAGGCGCATTCAGGTCTATGGGTATACCTGACTGATCTCCGCGGAAATCAACATTTTCAAATCTTACAGTCAGGGGAGATGAATCCGTTGTGGTACCGTTAAGAGCGAACGTGGCATTTGTAAAAACTGCATTAGTTTGCTTGCCGCTTTTTATGGTTACATTTTTCGGGACAACGATCATCCCCATAGGCATCGGCTTAAATGTAATATCTCCTACGAGAATCGTGTCGCCGTCGTTTGAGTTCATCAGCGCATCCGTAAGTTCATCCACAGATGTAATCAATGAAGATTCTGCAGCTATAGCTGTCGGCGTACCAATCAACTGTATGCTGAGAACCCCAAGCAGTATCAGCGTTTTTGTGAACATTTTATATAAGTTGTGCTTCATCTTATCACTCCTGAATGTCTCTTTTTCTTTTTCGTAAAAGAACATAAGAACATACTATATTATATACGAATAGACCTGGATTTTCAATAGGTTTTGATAAAGTTAGAAAAAACGGCAGCATGGCTTTCTGCCGGCTGCTGAGTACCGGTTATGATAAGTCACCAGACAAATACCCGGTTTTCAAAGTCATCCAAGTATAAGTATTTCTGCCTCGTTTCCTAGTCTTTCGACATCCTTTATAATTCCCCATAAATTATCGGGGAAACAAGCAGACAAATATAATGTGCCGATTATCAGATAAGAAAAAACGCTCAGAAAAGCATTTCTGCCTTTCCAAGCGTTATCCGTTTCCCATTGCAATGCTAAGGTAATGATTATTGGGAACCACATCCAAATCACCACGCGGCATATTTCGGCAGTGTTTTTTTACAATTTAACTTCGGAAGACATACTTACGCGTGAGGTGATTTTTGCGGCAACCGAGTCTTTATCGATACCGGCGGCTTCAAAAACAGTTTTTCCGTACGTCGGTATAACAAAATCATCATCAGTAGCAATTATTTCAAGACGATCAGATGAAAGCAAGCCGCGCTGAACGAGAACGTCCGAAAGATTCATACCGAATCCGCCGGAACGGATTTCTTCTTCAAGGAAAACGACCAAAGAATCCCCATTCAGACTATCAAACAGTGCTTTGACTTCTTCGGCAAGTTTCCGGTACGGCTTAATATATTCACAGAGTACAATCCCGCACCGTATGCCGCGCTTTCTCAGTTCATCCTTTACATCAAGAGCAGTTGCAGCCATCCGGCCATGTACGAAAATAACGGCATCTGTATGTCCGGGATCTTCAAGGCCGAATAAACGCACACCGGGTTTCAGAGGAAGAACGTTCCCGTAAAATGCGTCTATGACCCGTGGATCCTCGGCAGCATTCGGATATCTCACAGCTGCGGGAACTTCAAGTCTTCTTGCTTCGTCAAAGGCACTTGTCATTGCCGCGTATGTTGCGGGAGTATAAATTGCCATATCGGGAATTTCCGATAAAAACGCTACGTCGAAAATTCCGTGATGTGTAGCACCGTCAGATGAATTCAGACCTGCACGGTCTATGGCAAACAATACAGGAAGGTTTTGAAGTGAAACGTCATGAATCAGACTGTCGTAAGAACGCTGCAAAAAAGTGGAATATATTGCACACACCGGTCGCATTCCATTTGACGCGAGTCCAGCAGCAAAGGTCACTGCATGTTCCTCGGCAATACCTACGTCAAAGAATCTTTCGGGAAACTTGTTCTGAAAATCAAGAAGACCGGTCCCGCGCCCCATTGCAGCGGTTATCGCGCAAATCCTTTTATCTTCCACTGCGGACTTGCAGAGATACTTACCGAATTCAGAAGAAAATCCATTTCGCCCGACTGAACCGGCAGGCGGTACAGCATGAAATGCATCGGGAGTCTTTTCCGCAGGAGCATAGCCTTTTCCCTTCACGGTTTTCACGTGAAGTACAACGCTGTCGTTGCATTTTTTTGCTTCCCGAAGCATGTTTTCGACCATTACACGGTCATTACCGTCTATTGGTCCTATATAATACAGTCCGAGATCCTCAAAATAATTTGATCCGTAAAGAAGGTTTTTAAGTGATTTTTTTGTTTTTGTAATGCCGGAAACGAGCGGTTTACCGAACAGGGGGATTTTTGAAAGAAATCCCCTTGTTGCCGCTTTTGTTCTGAAATAACTCGGACGGGTACGTATCTTCGAGATACTGTTAGCGAAACGTCCTGTATTTTTTGAAATAGACATTTCGTTTTCATTAATAATGATTATCAGCCGAAGTCCTCTGTTTTCGTCGCAGTTATTTAGTGCTTCATGTATCATGCCGCCCGTAAAAGCTCCGTCTCCGACAACGGCAACCGTATATGCATCCCCTCCGCGCAGGCGTTCTGCTTCAGCAATTCCGAGTGCCGCAGATACTGACGTGGAACTGTGTCCTGCACCAAAAGGATCATATTCACTTTCACTTCTTTTTGTAAATCCGGAAAGACCTCCAGGTTTTCGAAGAGTATCAAAACAATCACGGCGTCCGGTAATCAGTTTATGTACGTAACATTGGTGACCGACATCCCAGATTATCTTATCTTTCGGTGTTTCTAATACTCTATGAAGGGCAAGTGTCAACTCCACAACCCCGAGATTTGACGCAAGGTGTCCCCCTGTCCGACTTACGTTATCCACAAGGAAATTTCGGATTTCATCAGCAAGTGTATCTGTATCCTTATCATTGAGCCGACGCAGGTCGGATGGATCGTCGACCGTTGACAGTATCGGATATTTTTCTATATTCATATCATTTTCCAATCAATTTTAATCAACATGGAAACGGTATGCCGTGATTCACGGCATACCGCAGAAATGCGGATTTATTCCGCGTCGAATCCGAGATCGTCAAGAATACCGATAACGGTTTCGGCTTTTTCGTCAAATACGGTGACGGTTTTGGAGACAAGATCAATATTCGCATCAATATGCTCTGCTTTAAGAGCATCTTGAATCCTTTTGACACAGTGCATACAATGCATATCAGGTACGTTGAGTATTCTCATTGGATTTCTCCTTCAAATTGATATCATAGTTTCAATCTTCCGAGACGCAGGGCGTTCGTAACAACAAACAATGAACTGAGACTCATTGCAAGTCCTCCTATCATTGGTGTCAACAATAGTCCGAATGCGGGATAAAGTACACCCGCGGCAACCGGAATAGCTATCACGTTATAACAAAATGCCCAGAAAAGATTCTGTTTGATATTTCTGATAGTCAGTTTACCGAGTTTTATTGCACGGAAAACATCCTCGGCATCGTTTCGCATCAGAACTATATCAGCCGAATCGATCGCAATATCACTTCCGTTTCCGACGGCAATTCCAATATCAGCCTCTGCAAGAGCAGGCGCGTCGTTTATTCCGTCGCCAACCATCATAACAATAGTTCCTGTTTTTTTTCGTTCAGATACCACATTTGCCTTCTCATCCGGCAGGACCTCGGCAATCACTTCTTCAATCCCGGCTTCAGCGGCAATTCTTCCGGCAACGGCAGCGTTGTCTCCTGTAAGAAGTACAGGGGTTATCCCATGTTTTTTCAGTTGTCCGATCATATCAAAGACGCCTTCGCGGATCGAATCGGCAACGGCGGCAAGTCCGATCACCTCACCGTCCCGTGAAATATAAACCACGGTCTTTCCTTCTTCACGGAATTGCCGCGCCTTATCTGACATTTTTGTTGAATCTGCATTTATTTCTTTAAGAAGTGCTTCATTTCCGACAGCTACACAATTTCCTTCATAATTTCCCAAAAGACCTTTTCCTGCAATACTGCGCAGATCGGTTATTTCGGGAATATCCGTTATATATGCTGCTTCCTGAGATGAACAGACAGCTTTGGCTATAGGATGTTCGGAAAGGGTTTCAAATGAATAAAGCATCCGGTAAAGTTCCGTTCTTCCGACACCCTCGGCACAAAAAATATCTGTGAGTGAAGGTTTTCCTTCCGTAATAGTTCCGGTTTTGTCAAAAACCGCAACATTTACTCCGTGAAGAATTTCAAGTGCCTCACCGCTTCTCACAAGTATACCTCTTGAAGCACCAAGTCCGGTACCCGCCATAATTGCAGTCGGTGTCGCAAGACCCATGGCACACGGGCAGGCAATAACAAGTACGGAAGTAAAAATCCTCAAAGCAAAAGTTATATCCTTCCCAAGTATCAGCCAAACGACTGCCGAAACAGTTGAAATACAAATAACAATGGGCACAAACACACCCGCAACTTTATCAGCAGTTTTTGAGATAGGTGCCTTTTTCCCCTGCGCATCCTCAACAAATTTAATTATTTTTGCAAGTGTCGTGTCGTTCCCGGTTTTGGTAACTCTGATACAGATTGCACCCTCAATCAGCGTACTTCCTCCGATAACAGTATCCCCGGCTTCTTTGCCTATGGGCATACTCTCGCCGGTGACCATAGCCTCATCAGCACTTCCGGTGCCTTTTTCAATTATTCCGTCAAGCGGAATATGCTCCCCCGCTCTGACAAGAAGAATATCACCGGTATTAACGTCAGCGGTGTTGATTTCACGATTCCCTTCGTCTGTTACAAGCACGGCAGTATCGGGCGACAGTTTCATAAGTTTTGTTATTGCCGAACGTGTTATTTCGGTGCTTTTGGTTTCAAGGTATTTTCCTACCGAAACAAGGGCAATAACGACCGCAGAAGACTCAAAATACAATTGATGAACATACTCAGGACGTCTGACAATCAAAAAAGTCATAACTGTGCTGTAAATGAAAGATGCGGCGGAACTAAGCGCAACAAGGGTATTCATATTCGGATTCCCGTGAAATAAAGATCCTATACCGTTAGTGAAAAACTCATATCCGAGGATAATCACGGGAATTGCGAGAAACATCTGCAATAGCGCGAAGTTCAAAGGATTAATTTGGGGAGAGATAAAATCCGGAAGAGGAACATCAGGAAAAAGCATATGTCCCATTGATACAATAAGCAGCAATGCGGCAAAACCGGAAGAAATGATAAGACGGACAAGTTTTCCGTTTCCCGATAATTCACTTTTCGTTTTTTTGTCAACGTGTATGACAGCCGTGAATCCCGCTTTTTCAATTTTTTTTATGATCATTTCACGGGTAGTCTGCGACTCGTCGTATTTTATGGTTAATTTTTCGGTAGTCAGATTCACGGAACTCTCTTCAACTCCGGGGAGTTTTCGGGTTACGCGTTCAACCGCAGCAGAGCAAGCTGCGCAGTGCATACCTCCGATATCAAAAACTTCCTCACGCATTTGTATCTCCTCCATACGGAATTATTATAAACCAAAATGCGTTTTTTGTCAAGTTGGCTGACACCCCGCAGTGTGTCAGCCAACCAAAATATAAAATTGTCTTTATTTTCAGTATTCGCTGAATCAGTTTTTTTATTCGCCGTATATCTCACGCGCAAACTTTACAGTTGCCATAGCGTCGGGAGAATACCTGTCCGCATGAATTCTTGCAGCATATTCCTCAGTCAGCACCGCTCCTCCGACTACGGTCTTCACTCCGGGAAGTTCAGTATTAAGAAGACTTATGGTCTTTTCCATTGAAGGCAAAGTGGTCGTCATAAGTGCTGAAAGTCCGACAAGCCTCGTACCGCTTTCACGTGCAGCAGACAGCACTCGTTCAGCAGGTACATCCCGTCCGAGGTCAATTACGTCGAATCCGTAACTTCTCAGCATTACCGCAACTATATTCTTACCTATGTCATGTACGTCGCCTTCAACTGTCGCAAGAACAACTTTTCCTTTATTCTTGAGTTTATTACTTCCCTGCTTTTCCATTGTTTCCGTTACAACAGATAGCGCGGAAATTGCTGCGTCTGCTGACGCAAGAAGTCCCGGCAAAAAGATTTTTCCGGTTTCAAAATCAGCACCGACTCGTTCAAGTGCAGGAATTATGAATTCCGAAATGATTTCATTGGGATCTCTGCGAGTACATTCAGCACAGGCAAGTTCAAGTGCTTTTCCTTTCATTCCTCCGCGTACGCAGTCGCTGAGGTTTTCCGGATCAAGTCCTTTGTTGTCTCCGAGTCCGAGCCGGGCAGTCTGCTCGGTTCCGCCCAATCCGCCTCCCGTGGAATTTCGTCTTGCCGCAGACATCATACTCTCAACACAAGGATTCATAATCGCTGCGTCAAGCCCCGATCGCATAGCGTCACAAAGAAAATCACAGTTGATTTTTTCTCTGTCGGGAAGACCGAATGAAATATTTGAGACGCCGAGAGAGCAAGGAACACCGAGCCTTTCCCGTATCATTTTCATTGCCACGAGAGTCTTATCGGCAGCCTCGGGATCCGCACCGAGAGTAAGAGTCAACGGATCAACGATTATATTATATTTTGAAATGCCGTACTCAGCGGCTCGGTTAACTATTCGTTCTGCAATTCGAAACCGTTCTTCGGGATCATCCGGGATCCCTTTTTCGTCAAGTGTAAGTGCAACGACAACTCCTCCGTATTTTGCGGCAAGCGGCAGTATCGAAGTCATTGAAGACTCGCTTCCGTTAACAGAATTGACAAGTGCTTTCCCGTTATACCTGCGCAGGGCATTTTCCATGGCATCGGAAGACGATGAATCAAGCTGCAGAGGGACGTCTGTCACCGATTGAAGTCTGCCGACAACCTGCGTAAGCATCGATGATTCATCAATTTCGGGAAGTCCCACGTTGACATCAAGGATATCAGCACCTGCAGCGATCTGCTTATGCGCTTCGGCGATAAGATAATCAATGTTGTTTTCACGCAATGCAGCTTTGAGTTTAGGTTTTCCGGTCGGATTTATTCTTTCACCGATTACTGTGAAATCGTCCTTATTTCCGATAATGCGGGTACGTGTTTCGGATGAAACAACACAGACACCCCGCCTGCTGTGCTTTTTGTAACCGAGTCCTTTGATTGCTCGTTTAAGTTCGGCAATATACTCAGGAGTTGTTCCGCAGCACCCGCCAAGAATAGCAGCACCGCCTTCTGCCATTTTCAGCATTTCGGCAGCAAATTCAGAGGCAGTAACATCATAACAGTCGTTCCCGCAGCAGTCTGTGTGCGGCAGTCCTGCATTTGGATTTACTGCAATAGGCAAAGACGTATTTTCAATAAACTCCGGCAGAAGTTTTACCATTTCGGCAGGACCTATCGAGCAGTTCATTCCTACGGCATCAGCACCCATTCCTTCAAGAACGGTACACATTGCGTCCACTCCGGATCCCGTGAAAGTCCTTCCGTCGGATCCGTATACGTTCGTTACAACAACAGGAAGATCGCAGTTCTCTTTTACTGCAAGCAAAGCCGCACGAGTCTCTGCAAGAGATCCGAAAGTTTCAAGAAGGACAAGATCACATCCATATTTCCCTGCTTTTACAACACGCGAAAATACTTTTACGGCATCTTCAAAATCAAGATCCCCGTTTTCTCCGACAAGTTTTCCCGTCGGACCTATATCAAGTGCAACAAATGCACCGCTCCCGTATGAATCAACAGCCTCACGAGCGACAGTGACCGAAGCTCGTATAACATTTTCAAGCCTATATTCTCCTTGATCGGGATAATTGAATTCATTGGCACCAAAGGTATCGGTACTGATAATATCTGCTCCGGCATCAAGATATCGGATATGAAGATCCCGCACAGTATCGGGGCGAAGAACGGAGAGTAATTCACCACGGCAGTTTTCCTCGTCGCAAGCGGTGCGCAGCATAGTGCCGTAAGCACCGTCGCAAACCAGTAATTTTCTGCCGAGACACTCCGAAAAAGACTTCATCAGGCTTTTCCTCCGAGAGCATAGTCAAAATAATCCGCCTTGATATCTTCTGCAACTTCCGGGTCATTCATTGTATAAATATGGATGTTCTTTACTCCGTGGTCAATGAGCGATCTGATCTGCGATTTGGCGTAATCAAGACCTGCTTTTCGCATTGACACGGGATCGTCGGCATACACATTGCCGATACGGATCAGTTCAGCCGGAATCTCAGATCCCGAAAGAGTTTCTATCCTTGCAAATTGTTTTGCTTTGGTTATCGGCATAATACCTGCAATCACGGGTACGAAAATACCATGTGCGTAAACACGTTCCATAAAACGGAAAAAAATATCGTTATCAAGGAAAAGCTGCGTAGTCAGGAAATCACATCCCGCATCTACTTTTCTCCTCAGGTTGCAGAGATCCTCTTCAATACTTGCAGACTCAGGATGTCCCTCCGGATAACAGGCACCGCCTATGCAGAAGTCTCCTCTTGAACGTATGTATTCCACAAGATCGGAGGCGTGTTGGAAAGCCCATTCAGACGGATCGGCTCCGTCGGGAACATCGCCGCGAAGCGCGAGAACATTGCTGATACCGTTTTCACGCATTACATCAAGCATATTTTTGATCTGATCAAATGCAGATCCGACACAGGTCAGGTGATGAATAACCGGGACACCGTAATTTTTTTCAATATTTGCAGCAATAGGAAGAGTGAATCTTGATCCCGATCCTCCCGCACCGAAAGTAACACTCATATAATCGGGCTGCATTGCAGCAATCTTTTCAGTAGCGGACTTTACCGAATCAAATTTATCTGTTGTTTTCGGGGGAAATACCTCATAAGAAAGAGTTTGCTTCCCGCCTGCGATTATTTCACTTATTTTCATGATCTATACCCTCACATCCCGTCGTGGAACCGACTGTTTCCTTATCTTTATTTTGATTTTTAAATATGAATCTCACTGCAAAGCATGGTTTGATATCCCCTGCTTTTATTCCGAGCCATACCGAAGTATTTTCTTTTTCAGGCGAACGTCTTATCTCAAATTCATCCCCCGCACGCAATTCGGAAAAGAACCACGAATCCATTCTGCACAGATCCGACAATCTTGCACGTTCATCCCGTGTCATAGCATCGTAAACAAAATCAGAATAGCGCGTATTATTCACGTGACCGATACCGTCTGTCATTGACGGACGTGCCAGACATCTGTCTGCAATCTCCGTTTCCTTCGGAGGAACAAATCTTCGTTCAATATCAAGCAGCTTTATTCCTTCCGGAAGTGCTATCCGGGAATAACTCTTCAAATCTGTACACACGCGTCGTATCTTATAATCAAATAGTGTTGACAAAGTAGCTCCGACGGCTGTCTTTTCTCCGTTTTCTCCGTGAAATGCAAAATCCCGCCTGAATATCGGTGCTTTACACTCGGAATGCCACGTTCGTGCGGTCAGTTTATCTTCCGGCGTTATTCTTCTGACAAACTCAATACAGTTATACAGCAATACCCACGAAACCCCGGAGTCTGACATCAGAGTTTTCTGACCCATATTCAGTAAGTCCAGATGTTCCTCGATCATATTCATTGTCAGTTTCTGATATGCCGAAGGATAGATGATTCCGTCAGAGTTATACATTGAAATATCGAATTTTAAAGTATGGATGAGTGCTTTTTCATCAATCAACGCAGCGTCACCATCTTTCATTACCTTATTTTTGCTATTATATCACGGTTTGACAAAAAATTCAAGCAAAATACTTGCTCAGAACTTGAAAATCACAAAAAAATATTATATAATATATATATATATAAAATACTTGATAAATCGAGGCGGCAAAAGTGAATATGCACGTATGTCGGTGGTCTGCAAAATAAAACTCGGTTATACAAAGAAAGATTTATTAAGGATAAAAATGAAAAAACTTATTTGCTTCGATCTTGACGGAACACTGTCAAATCACCGTACAAATCTTGAAGAACAGAATCGCAGGTTTCTTGATCTCCTCGGACAGAAATATCATCTTGCAATGATCGGTGCCGGTACCTGTGAGAGAATCTATAAACAAATGGAAGGTTACCCCATTGATATTGTAGGAAACTACGGTATGCAGCAGAGTACCGTTATTGACGGTGAATTCCGTCTATTGCGCACCACCACAACCAAACCCGACCGGGAGTATTTTTTGAAGACCATGAATATGATACGAGAAAAATACGGTTACACCGAATACCGCGGAGAATCCGTTGAGTTTCATCCGTCAGGCATGGTCACTTTTCCCTTTCTCGGAACTAAAGCTCTTATTGAAGACAAACTTGCTTTTGATCCGGACAGAGCAAAACGCCGCATAATCTATCCTGAAGTTTGCGCACTTTTTCCTGATTATACGGTATTTATTGGAGGATCTTCTTCTTTTGACTTTACCGCAAAAAAATATAACAAATACGACGCTGTCATGACTTACGCAAGTGAAAACGGATTTTCCCGTGATGAAATACTTTACGTCGGTGACGACTTCGCAGACGGCGGAGGAGACAGTCACATACGTTTAGGTGGTCTTGACTATGTTGAGATCGACAAATACCGCAATCTTCCGCAGAAACTTGCATTTCTTCTTTAAAAATTCAAAAACACCGACGTGAAATTTTCTTGTTTTCACGCCGGTGCTTTTTTATAAGTTTTCCTTTTTTTGTCTGCCAAGTGCTGGCACTTTATTTTTCAATGCCATCATTATTCCCTCAAAAATAGGTTTTCCGTTAAAAGCAAGAATAACTGCAAGGAAACCGATTTGCCAGAAGATCCATCCGGGATACTCCTTGATCATAATAAAACTCTGTGCAGCAACAAGAATTGTGTTTACGGTCAGTTTTACCGGATGAATGCTAAAAGGAACGTAGTGTTTGGTATTCACCGTTCTGATAATGAAAACAGACAGATAACTGAATATTGTTGCAACTGCAACACCCTGTACACCGGCATCGGGAGCAAGTGACCACGATAAAGCAATGTTTATCAGTGCCCCTGTCGCAGATGTTGCGAAAGAAAGTACACTTTTCTTGTTTACCAGATATACACTGCCCATAAATGTTGCAAATGCCGAGAAAGCGGTTGCAACAATCAGAGTCGGCATATATTCCCATGCGCCGTAGTAACTCTCCGCGAGGAGAATCTTCGTAAAGACTTTCGCAAAAGCAATAAGTCCCGAGGACGCCATAAATATTATGCCCATATAACTGTTGAACACATTACCGAAAAACTGTCCGCGGTCACGGTCATCGGCGTCATTTACAGCCGAAAACTGCCACGCTTCAATAAAAATAGTTGTAAGCAGAGACAGAACAGTCGGAATCTTATATGAATAAACAAACAGTCCGTTTACAGCGTCTCCGCAGTACTCTTTTACCAGAAGTCTGTCCGTAAGGCTGGTCAGAAACCACATAGTCTGCGTGGGGATAAGCGGGACGCTGTATTTCAGAAGATCCATTACCGTCTGCTTGGTTACAAAAGAAAAACTGAAGTCAAGATACAGTTTTTTCCAGACGATAAGAATTCCCATAACAATGATATTGGCGATCACGACAGAAAGAACGTACCCCAATACCCCCATATCAAATACCACAAGGAAAACAACATTGAACAGGATAGTAAGTCCCGTATTTATTATCCCTTGTAAAGCGTATACTTTTGTAAAACCGAGTGCACGAACATAACTCGCGCAGGCATACTGAAAATTTGCCGACAGAACATACACAACAATAAGTGCACTGTAACCGTCAACAAAATCAAAAATGAAAAGCAGAGGTGACAAAGCAAGAAAACCTATGGAGCCCACGCATAGCATTGCCATTCCCGAAGAAAAAACTTCTTTCTTTTTATCTCCGGCATCCAATGCAAAACGGAAGATCCCGTCACACATGCCTATCGTAGCAAGCGGCATCAGAAGATTTGCGGTACTTGTGATCAGATCCGCAGTTGAAGACTCAGCCGGGAGCAGGCATCTTGTATATAACGGCATTAGAAGGTAGACCATCAATTTGGAAGCAAACGTGCCTACCGCAAATATAGCTGTATTTGACAGCAATCTCTTGTATCTGTTGATTCCCTGCATACTCATTCCGAATTCACGCGATCTCCGATCTTTTGACCTGAACTAAGTTTGTTTGCCTTAATACTCTGCTTTTCACATCTTTATAACGATCAGTCCGCGTTCTCCCAGTTGTGATAGACGTTCATGACATCGTCATCTTCTTCAAGCATATCAATAAGAAGACCCATAAACTTTATATCATCCTCATTTTCAAGAGCAACGGTTGTCTGGGGTACTTTCGCCTTATCGGCAGAACTCGGCTTGTAACCTGCCTTTTCAAGTTCTTCAACAACAGAAAGAAGATCATCAGGTTCAGTATAAATTGTATACAAACCGTCATCGGCAACAAAATCAGCTGCCCCGGCCTCGAGAGCGGTTTCCATAAGGGAATCCTCATCAACGTCATTGTCTTCATCTGAAATCTCGATTACACCCTTTTCGTCAAACATAAATCCGACGCAGCCGGACTGACCGAGATTACCGTGATACTTATTGAAGTATGCGCGGACGTTGCCTGCTGTACGGTTGCGGTTGTCAGTAGTAGTCTCAACGATAACGGCTACACCGGAAGGACCGTAGCCCTCGTAGGTGATCTCTTCGTAGTTGACGTTTTCAGCTCCGGCAGCCTTTTTTATGGTGCGGTCAATATTGTCGTTGGGAACGTTGTTGGCTTTTGCTTTCTGAATAAGATCACGGAGTTTTGAATTGGAAACGGGATCGGGACCGCCTTCTTTGACGGCTATTGTAATTTCTTTACCAATTTTGGTAAATACCTTTGCCTTTTGGGCATCGGTCTTTTCTTTTTTGTGTTTGATGTTGCTCCATTTGCTGTGTCCGGACATTGCTTTGTACCTCTTTTATATGAATTATTTTTTTAATACAATTTTTTAATACTTGTTAATAATCGATCAGATCTGTTCGGTTTTTTTCAGACAGATCAGACCAAATGCAGTACCGAGAACGGTTTTGGTCGCTTCGGTAAGCGCAAGACGCGTGTTTACAACTTCGCTGTCGGGATCCGTGAGGATCTGGCAGTTATGATAAAATCTGTTGAACGAAGCCGCAAGATCAAGAATATAACGTGTGATGTATGAAGGCTCATAGGCTTCGAGTGCTGCAAGGACGCGCTCGGGGAAAACCGAAAGAGCTTTCAGCAGTTCGTGTTCTTCAGGTGCCGTAACCTTGAATTCCGAATTGGTTTTAAGTCCTTTTGCTTGTTTCAATACAGAACATGTACGGGCATATGTGTACTGAACGTACGGACCTGTATTTCCCTCATACGACAGAGCGTCTTCAAGCATAAAGTTGATATCTTTAATCCGATTATTTGACAGATAATAGAACACAACTGCTCCGACACCGACTTCCTCGGCGATCTTTGCGCGTTTATCTTCATCCATATCGGGATTTTTCTCTGCTGTTATCTGCGAGACCTTTTCTATTGCCTGCGCAAGCAGATCTTTCAGTAAAATCACGTTTCCCGTACGGGTGGCGAGTTTGGCACCGTTGATACTGACAGTCCCGTAAGGAACGTGAACAAGTTTATCATACCACGGATATCCCATAAGCTCCACGACCTTGAACCACTGAGCAAAATGCAGTGACTGTGCAGATGACGTAACGTAAATGCACTTTTCAAAATCGTATGTGTCATGACGGTAAGCCGCAGCGGCAATGTCACGTGTAGGATATAGGGTAGATCCGTCACGTTTGAGTATCAGGCATGGCGGCATATTATATTCTGAAAGATCGACAATGGAAGCACCGTCATCAAGTTTCAGAAGACCTGCCTCTCGAAGTTTTTCAACCTGCGCCGGCATTTTGTCCGTGTAGAAACTCTCTCCGTTGTAGGAATCAAATTCAATATCGAGCTGACGGTATGTCTTCGAATATTCTTCAAGACTTATTTTGATAAACCATTTCCAGAGTTCGATATTATCGGGATCATGATGTTCGAGTTTTGTAAATTCGGCACGAGCCTGATCGTTGAGTTCGGGATCATCCTCAGCTTCTTTATGAAATCTGACGTAAAGTTCAACAAGTTTGTCGATTCCTCCCGCCTCTATCTCTTCGCGGCTTCCCCATTTGCGGAAAGCAACAATAAGTTTTCCGAACTGAGTTCCCCAGTCACCAAGGTGATTTATACCGACACACTTATATCCTGCAAATTCATGAAGTTTCCTCAGCGAGTGACCGATCACGGTAGTCCCGAGATGACCAATATGGAAGGGTTTTGCTACGTTCGGTGAGGAATAGTCGAGAACAACTGTTTTGCCTTTACCGATATCGGGAGAGCCGTACTTTTCCCCCTCTGTAAGAATGGCATTCAGAGTCTGTGACGCGAGAGCCGCGTCCGAAACGGTAAAATTAAGATAACCGTTGAGTGCCTTTGCACTGACCTCCGCTTCGTTTTTCGCCTCAAAAGCGGACTCAAGCGCAAGTGCAATCTGAACGGGAGAACGACGCAGCGTCTTGCTGAGTTTAAAGCACGGCAATGCGATATCCCCCATTGATGCGTCAGGCGGGTATTCCAGCATTTTATCAACCGTTTCAGAGTCAAGAGTTACACCGGCAAATAACTGCGGCACCGCTTCGCTGATTTTTTTTGCGATTGTTTTTTTGAATGTCTGCATGTTTTTTCCTTACTGTTTATTCTTTCGTGTGAAATTTATTTATATCTGTCTTGTTCATTATTCGTCATTATCGTCGTCGGATGAATGTCGTCGTCGGCTGATGATCATGAATACAATTCCCGCAATAAGCATAACCCCGGCGATAATTCCGTATAACCACGGCTTACTGTCGTCTCCCGTGGCAGGAGAATAATATTTAAGAAAATAATCCAAAAATAAAATTAACATTTTAACCTCGATCAATACTCCTCGGCTTCATTTATCATATCCATTGCGGCCTTTCTTTGAGCCTCAGTCACATCGATACCACCGATTATTCGTGCGGTCTCATTGATCCTTCCCTGCTCATCAAGTACGGTCACGACCGTCTCGTTCCTTCCTTCCCTCTCCTGCTTGGATACAAACAGGTGCATTTGAGCAAGAGAAGCTATCTGCGCCGAATGAGTCACACATATAACCTGAGCCGACCTTGAAGCCTCCTTCAGTTTAATTCCGACTTTTCTCGATGTTTTTCCCGATATTCCCGTATCGACTTCATCAAAGATGATCGTTCCTATTCCTTCGGCTCCGGCGGCGGCGCATTTGACAGCTAACATCACACGGGATAATTCCCCGCCCGACGCCACTTTTTCAATAGGCTGCATTGGTTCGCCGGGATTCGTCGCAATCAAAAAGTCAACAGAATCCTGACCGTCAGACCTGAATTTTTCCGTTTTCTGTACGGAAACAGCAAATCTGACTTTCGGCATATCGAGATATTTCAGAGTCTCGGAAATTTCCCTCTCAATACCCGCCGAAGCATTACGTCGTGATTCGGTGAGTTTATCCGCACATAAACAAAGATCAGCACGTAGTTTTTCTTCTTTTTCAGTCAGTTCAACTGTCAAATCGTCCGAATTGTTGATCTCAGCGAGTTTCCTCTCAGCATTCTCACAGAAAGAAATGATCTCATCTACCGTCGGAGCATATTTTTTACGTAATTTCTTTATTGATTCAAGACGTGACCCTATCTTGTCAAGACGTCGCGATGGATCCTCTCCGCCTGTATCTGTTTCAACTCTTGCGGCGACCTCGGCAGCTATATCGTCAAGTTCATATTTACAAGCCCGCAGTCTGTCAGACAACGCACCGTACTCCGGTATCACATCCGAAAGTTTCATCAGAGCATCGGCTGCCCGCTCCGTAAAATACGAGGCTGTTATACCTTTTTCATTCTGATAAAGTGCTCTCAGAGCAACGTCAGACTGTTTTTTGATTCGTTCAATGCTTTGAAGTCGCTTTTGTTCTTCAAGTAGTGCTTCTTCCTCACCCGTTTTAAGTTTATATGATTTTATATCCTTTATCTGATATTCAAGCAGATCACGAAGTTGATTTTTTTCTGATTCGGATCGTCTCAGTTCGTCAAGTTTTGATTTAACCGCACACCACCGGTCATACACGGCTGAATAACCGTCAAGAAGATCGTCGTTCTCTGCAAGTGAATCAATTATTCCGAGTCTTGTACGCAGATCACCAAGCCTCTGCGTCTCATTTTGTCCGTGAATTGAAACCAGAAGTTGTCCTGCAGAACGAAGGATCTGCTGTGATACTGCTCTGCCGTCAATTCTGCAAGTGCTTCTTCCGTCGGCAGTCGCAGTACGCTGAATGCAGATCTCATTTCCGTCTGTTTCGATTCCGAGTTCTTTAAGAGCTCCGCACTCGGTCTCTCCGAGTGACGTAAAAACCGCTGTCACCGAAGCTTTCTCCTCCCCGGTACGTATAAGATCTCTTGAAACTTTATTGCAGAGCAAAAAATTTATGCTGTCGATAATAATGGATTTTCCGGCACCGGTCTCTCCGGTCATTGCTGTAAATCCGGAGCAAGGTTCAATGTCGATCCGCCTTATCACCGCCATATTTTCGATATGAAGAGAACTCAGCATTGTGATTTCCTCATTACAATATAATTCTTACCAGCCAAAAATCAAATCCTGAGCGAACGGGAATTCAGATCGCTTTAAGCATGGTTTTGATTTTTTCGCTTATATCCTTTGCTTTCTCCGCGCTTTGAGCGGCAACAAAAATCGTATCGTCACCCGCAACACAACCGAGAATTTCATTTGAGTCAATGGCATCAAGTCCGGTAGCTACCGCCTGAGCCATACCAGGGTACGTTTTCAAGACCACGAGATTGCAGGCGTAATCAACGGTTTTAATAGACTCAACAAGTGCAGAATTAAATTTAAAACCTTCACTCTGCTCCTTTTTCGTCGGAAGAATATATCGGTACGCGCCGCGCGGAGTCATGACTTTCGTCAGTTTAAGTTCCCTGATATCACGTGATACCGTCGCCTGAGTTACATTATAACCTTCACGGCGAAGTTTACCTATCAGGTCTTCCTGAGTCTCTATCTCATACTTTGAGACAAGTGCGATAATTTTTTCCTGTCTACCGCTTTTCATATCCTGTCCGTTCCTTCCCTGTTAAACATTCTTTAATTTGGAATAAAGATCGGTAAAATAATTGTTTTCTTTTACACGCACCAAAGAAGCGTATTTTTCCGAATGAGTGATCTTTACGGCATTATTCTTTCCAATATGAATATTTACTCTTCCGTCAACCGTAAGAGTTATATATGGCAGGCGTGCGCTGACGTTACGCAGTTCGATAACCGCTTCTTCCGGAAAAACCATTGACCTTGCCGCAAAAGAATGGGCACAGATCGGAGTAACACAGGTTCCTTTTAATCTCGGATCAATCAGAGGTCCGCCCGCAGAAAGCGAATACGCCGTTGAACCGGTCGGCGTTGATACTATCATACCATCCGCACGGTAAGTCCCGACATTTCCGCCGTCAACAAGGAGTTGAACGTCGATCATACGCGAAGCGGTACCGTTGCAGACAACTGCATCGTTCAATGCTCGGCTGACATAAAGCATCCGTTCTCCGGCGTAGACTTCAACGTCCAGCATTGAGCGGTTTTCAATTCTGTACTCTCCGTCAACGACACGTCTGATAAGATCAAGTTCGTCAGGTTCGAGTTCAGCCATATACCCGACTCTGCCTTTGTTTATTCCGAGGATCGGTGCACCTTTATCTGCGGAGCGGCGTGCGGTTTCAAGTATCGTTCCGTCTCCGCCGACAACAGCAATCAACTCTGCATTGTCGTATAACTTATTGTTCGGCAGGCATGTCAGCGACGGCAGCCTAAGAATATTGCATGCGTAAAACGGCACACATACCCTCACTCCGCATTGCTGAAACTTCTTTACCACCTCGGCGGCAAGTTCCGCTTTTTCGGGAATATTGTAGTTGGTAATGACGGAAACACTTTTCATTATGCTTCGTCCTCGTTTCATCATTTTTTCAGAAGTTTATTTTTTTAAGTATGTCATCAGCAGTGACCTTATCTTCTCTTCGGAAATAAGCAAGGAATTCACGGTTTCCGTCACCTCCGCAGATTGGTGAAGGTATTACGTCTGCTGCGTAGAGTCCACACTCTCTTGCTGCAGAAATAACACGCTGAACTGCGTTTTTTCTGTCTTCCGCCCGGCGAACGATTCCGCCTTTGCCAAGACTCCCGCGACCTGCTTCAAACTGCGGTTTTATAAGTGTAACTGCAATTCCTTCAGATTTCAGCAGCGCGCGTATCTGCGGAAGGATCAGAGTCTGGGATATAAAAGAAACGTCCATTACAGCAATATCGCATTTTTCACCGATATCTTCCGGCTTAAGTTCTCTTGCATTTTTTCCTTCTATCGAAATGACGCGCTGTTCATTACATAACAGCGGGGACAACTGTCCGTGACCGGAATCAACGGCGTATACTTTCCCGGCTCCATGCTGAATGAGGCAGTCGGTGAATCCTCCCGTGGATGCCCCGATATCGACGGCGATATATCCGTGCACGTCAATTCCGAATACTTTCAGTGCTTCTTCAAGTTTGAGTCCTCCGCGGCTGACATACGGAATACTGCTTTTATATTCAACGGAATGATCTGCTTTTTCGTCTATCTGTTCGCCGGGTTTTCGTATGAGTTTTCCGTCCACGGTAACCAGTCCCGCTTCAATGGACTTCCGTGCGGCTTCACGACTGACGGAATATCCCGATTTCGTAATATAAACGTCCGCTCTCACTTAGCTCAGTTCTTTCTTTCAATTAAATAATCGGCAAATAAGATCAGATTCTCACACCCTGTGAACGGACTTATGGCATCGGCAGCTTCTTCCGTGAGTTTTCTGGCGTATGCTCTTGCGTCCTCTGCCGACATAAACGACAGAAACGTTGTTTTATTGTTTTCGGCATCACTGCCAACACTCTTACCAAGAGTAGCAGAATCCGATTCGGCATCAAGTATGTCGTCGATTATCTGAAATGCAAGTCCGATGCCGTCGGCATACTCTTCTGCCGCAGCATATTCGGGATCATTTGACGTAAGTCCTGCAGCAAGACAGCCGAGATTTGCGCTGACTCTGATCATTGCTCCCGTTTTTTTATTATGGAGTTTTAACAGAGTCTCAAAATCAAGTATTTCGGTCTCACCGCGCATATCTATGATCTGCCCGCCGATCATTCCTTCACTTCCTGCAGCACGCGCAAGAGCCAGACCGCCGGCAAGTGCCGTTTCTTTTGAAACATAAGGATTAGACATTGCCGTCTCGACGGCACGGAGAGCCAGTGAATCTCCTGCAAGAAGTGCTGTTGCTTCTCCGAACTTTTTATGTGAAGTCGGTCTTCCGCGGCGAAGATCATCGTCGTCCATACAAGGAAGATCATCATGTATGAGCGAGAAAGTATGCATCATTTCAACAGCAGCGGCAAACGGAAGTGCCGATTTTTCATTTCCTCCGAACGCACGGCAGAATTCGAGTACAAGATAAGGTCTTATTCTTTTTCCTCCTGCGGTCAGACTGTAAATTTCAGCCTTCCTCACAAGTTCGGTATCCGTATCCCGATAAACGGAGTAGTATTTTTCAAGTTCTTTCTCAACCGCAGAAGCGGCTTCTGACATTGATTTTCTTAATATTTCATTCATATAAGATTTCTCCTGACTGCCTTTATCGTTCAGCCAACCGATTCTTCCGAAATAACCGTAAGTTTCTGTTTTGCCGAAGCAAGTTCTTCATTACATAGTCTTACGAGTCTGACTCCCTCTTCATAGAGTTTCATTGATTCGTCAAGACTGCATTTGCCCTCTTCAAGTGCGCGAACGATAACTTCAAGGCGGGCAATGGCATTCTCAAAACTGATTTTATCTTTTTCCATTTCAAATCACCTCAAATTCAATTCTTTTCCGTGATGCAAACTTTGCCGATCACGGCATCCGCCGTTCCGTCACGCATCCTGATCGAAACGGAATCTCCGACACAAAGATGTGAAGCGTCCGTCACAATCTCACCGCTTTCTTTTCGTGTCACGGCAGCATACCCTCTTCCGAGAACTGAAAGCGGGCTCATTGCTTCAAGACCGGCGGCGCGGGAAGCAAGTATTTTTTCGTCCGATTCAACGATCCGACTAAATAAAGAATCGATTTTTTCCGAAAGTCTTGCAATCTCATCAATGCGCAGTTCAATGGATCTTTCGGGGGAAGTCAGAACAGACGACGAGGCGATCAATTTTAATTTGGACTCAAGCATATCCGTCTTCTGTCGGAAAAGGAGCCTGCATCTGTCTTCAACCCTGCATAACTGCCTCATTAGCGTTTCTTTGTCCGGAACTGCAAGTTCGGCAGCAGCCGAAGGAGTAGGAGCACGGAGATCGGCGACGAAATCCGAAATAGTGAAATCAGTTTCATGACCTACCGCACTGATAATCGGCGTATCAGCCGCCGCTATTGTTCGGGCAAGTGTTTCATCATTGAAACATCCGAGATCTTCTCCCGATCCTCCCCCGCGTCCGATTATGATCACATCAACTTTTTGTTTCGTTTCAAAATATCCGATCCCACGGCAGATGCTTGCCGCGGCTCCGCTTCCCTGAACAAGTGCGGGGTAAAGGAAAACATCAGCAACGGGATATCTTCTTCCGAGAATATTAAGCAGATCCCTGACTGCCGCACCCGTTGCGGAAGTAACTATACCGATCGAATCGGGATACTTGGGAATGGTTTTTTTTCGTGATTCGTCGAAAAGTCCCTCGGCACCGAGTTTTTCTTTCAGTTGTTCAAATGCAAGGAACTGCTCACCGATTCCGTCAGGAATCATATATGAAACATAGATCTGATAGACACCGTCACGCGGAAAAACCGATACCCTGCCGCAGACCACTACTTTCATACCGTTCTCCGGTCTGAATCTGAGCGACGACGCTGAACCGGCAAACATAACACATTTTACGAGAGCTGATGAATCTTTGAGTGAAAAATACAGATGTCCGGTGTAATGAGCTTTGAAATTTGATATCTCCCCCCTGACGGTGATCTCGGAAAGCACGGGATCGTTCTCCATCAGAGTTTTGACATAATCATTCAGTTGAGTTACCGATAAGGCTTCAATCCTCAGTTCAGACATTACGACCTCTTAAAAATTTTTCGCGGCACAGAAGTGCCGTACCGACGGCGTTGTCCGCCGAATACTGAGGCTCGGCAAAATATACTTTGCCAAGACCTGACAGCATTGTTTTTATGATCGAATTACTCATAACACCGCCTGCCCACACGATAGGCAGGTCACCGCAAATCTCGCGGGCATTGAGTGCCATTTTATAAAGAGTTTTTCCGATAAAAGTAAATACAAAGGCACAGACTGCACAAGGATCTTCTCCGTGCTGAATCATATTCACCGCGAGATTCTGCAATCCCGACAGATTACACTTCATACCGTTGACACTTACACGGACTCCTTTGATTTCACCGACATACTCGTGCGCAAGTCTGTCCATCTCAGGCCCGCAAGGGAAATGCAGTCCGAGTGCAACACCGACACGGTCAATCGCCTGCCCGGCGTTGAGATCCTCCGTTCCTCCTGCAAGAGCAACATCGAATCCTTCGCCGAGCGGTTTAACCTTTAAAAGTTCGGTTGTACCGCCGGAAACATGAAAAGCGAGAAATTCATCTCTGGATGCATTTTCCGCCTCTGCTCCCGACGTATGATATGCTGCCATAATGTGCCCCTGCTGATGTGAAAACCGGAAAACCGGCGCACCGTTACCCGCAGACATAGACTCCGCGGCGGCGATTCCTGTCAGAAAGCACGGCATATATGACCCTTCAGCAGTACGCGGAGCATACGAAACCCCGATTGCATCAGGAGTGTTGCCGTCAAGCACTTCGGAGAGGGTCCGCATAACTTCGGGAAGATTTTTTACATGGGCAAAGACCGCATCCGACTGACGCAGTCCGCAATCTCCGTCCTTTACCGGCAAAGGCTTTTTTATATTTGCAATAATATTGCCTTCTCCGTCACACAATGCAGCGGATGTGGTATAGTTGCTTGTATCTATACCGCAGAAAAGCATTATTCTGCTCCTCCGGATTTTTTCTCCTGAAGTACGGAGTTCAATATTCCGTTAACAAACGCCTTTACCTTATCTTCGTCATCATAGACTTTTACAAGCTCCACAGCTTCGTTTACCGCAACATTATCGGGGACATCATCTCTGAAATACATCTCATAAATCGCAAGTCTCATTATCGCTCTCGAAACCGGAGAAATACGTTCTGTTTTCCATCCGTGTGAAAAAGCTGCTATTTTTTCATCTGTAAATTCAATATTATCCATAACCCCGAAATATGAGTCGCGTATATAATCGTCATCTTCAAGTTCTCTAATTTCCGTCGCACGCGCATATATTTCTGCGGGAGTTTCATCTTTTCGGAATCCGGTTTCAAACAAAAGGGACAGAACCTGAGCCCTTGCTTCTTTTCTTTTCATAAGAATTCCTTTCTGCGTTCACTAATCTGAACGCATAAAAATCCATAATAATTATATTATACTTATTTTTTTAAAAAAGTCAACATAAAAATGAATAAAACAATGAATATTCAAAAATCTTATTGAATTTTCAGACGTGCGTTTTCGGGTGTGTCGGAAGAAACTCTTTATTTTTAACTTTTTGCCGCCAGACCTTGCTTTTTTTCTGAAAATGTGATAAAGTATAATATATCTTCCGCGGAAATCGCGAAAAACGGACGGATTGATTGAATGAGTATAAAAGATTTTTTTAAGAAAACACTTATTGGTACCGCAATATGCTATACTGCGGTCACGTCATTATTCAGTTTAATAATAATGATTCTCTATTCCGGAGTTGAAAACGGCGCGGGACTTGACGCTGTGAGAATATTTCTGTTTCTCCCGTTTTCATTTCTTTTCGGTATAGCCAATACTCTGCTGTGCCGGGAAAGGCCGGATCCTATCATCAGATGGTTCCTTCATTTTCTTTTGACTGTAACCGGCGCATTCACTTGCATTCTTCTGCCATCAGGCGTCACCGGATCAGGACGTTTCACGGGACTTCTTCTCATTATCGTAATCTATGCTGTATCAGCAGTGATTATAGGGATTACTTGTTCACGCCTTAAAAAAGCAATGAAAAAAGACCGCGAACTTCGTTCTGATCCCTCAGGGAAAAAACGCAATTAAGTGTTTTATACAGTTGAAACCGGCACGCAGAAGCGTGCCGGTTTCAACTTAAGGCAATACCCCACAATTCTGGCGGTGCAGATGCGCCGTCAGATTTTTCGTCAGACGATACAAAATGAGGAAGGAATAGTTAATCTATTTCAACGAAATTTTGTGAAGTATGACGGAAAAGATGCAAGCATATGCGCAGTCAAGGCGTAAGCCGTGAATTGTGCGGTGTTGCCTTAAAATCGAACTTATTTAATTCCGATATTGTAATCAACGTAGACCGGGCAATGATCGCTCGCAGTCTTGACTTCCGCATCCCTTACAATTTCAAATACCACAAAATCTATGCCGTTGATACCGAATATATGGTCTATACTCTTACCGGACTTATAAAAATTTCCATATGTGAATGAAGTGGTGTATCCCGTCGTTTTGATCTTTGCTGTTTTCTCTGCATCATACATTCCACCTTTGATCATATTGGCGTATGGTACGCTGTCTGAATTGAAGTTGCAGTCTCCGTTTACAGTAAACGGTATCTCTCCGTATTCAGCGTATATTCTGTCTCTTACTCCAAGAACTTGTCTGACGTTATCGATCTTCCAAGCAAGTGCCTGAGCGGTACGCTCTTCGGAAGTCATATCCTCATATCCTTTATAAGTTGCGGAACACACAGCACCGTGGAAGTTTACCATTGCAAACTGAATATCGTTTTTATCTTTAAAGACCGCCCATGACAGGGATTTTGTATTTGTCCCGGTATATCTTCCGTCGAGCCATTCAACTCCCGAATCGACAAGATCAAACAAGGTTTTTTTGTAGATTATTGGAGTATAATTATATGTTGAAGTTCCGGGATGCATTTTCATGGCATAAGCATAATCGGAATTCGAATCAAGCACTTTTTGAAGGATATTGGAATGAACTTTTTTGTCACTTTCCTGACAGGCAAGTATGTCGGGAAGATACCTCAGAATAATTTTGACTGCTTCAGATGAACCGGTACTTCCTCCTACGTAACAACCGAGATTCCAACTAAAGAGTCTGTATGACGCTTCGGGATTAATCGAAACCTGGCGTAATTTTGCCGTGCCGGTCAGCACAAAATCAGGTGAAAGGGCAAAAAGCTCCGAAGTCTCGTTCTTTTCAACAACATTCTTCACAAACTCCTCAACTGCAGCAAGTGTGGAATACTGATCTGATCCGATTATTACGAGTTTACTGCCGACGAACTTAATAACATACTGATCCTTTTTAAGTCCAACAAAAGTTTCACGGCTTTCCTTTCTGTTAGTATAACCCACAAGGATTTCCCGTGCATTGTCGGAAATGACATCATCTTTTGAAGCACCTTTAACAAAATCATCCTTGATCACAAAGTCCCAAGTTGAGGAAAACTTTGATGTGAATGCAGAATTGAGTTGTTTTGCCGCTTCGATTTCATCTATTTCTGCATACATGCCCCTGATAATTGAAAAATCGTTTTTATTTTTGTCAATCAGAACGATCTTTCCATAAGCGGACGTATCCGTTTCCGTGACTGAAGATGAAAGGTCCGATGTACCGTTGTCTACGTTGTATGTATCGTTTCCGGTGCATCCTGCCAGAGCTATGCAGATCATTGCCATCAGAAACGCTGCAATACTGAGAAGATAGTGATTTCTTTTCATTGTTTTCCTTCTTTCGCACTGTGTTTTACTTTATTATACAACATTTTTCACATTATGTAAACAAAAAATAGTTTTTTTACCGGAAAAAATCTTCAGAAAATATTGAAAGACGTCTTTTATTGTGATAAAATAGAGTAAATATAATTAACTTGCAGAATGCTGAAATTCCGGAGGTAAGATATGTCTAAAGAAAACCGGGGCGAGGAAAAACGTCCGATTGTATTCGGCAGATCATTCAGAGGATACAATAAAAACGACGTTAACGATTATATAGCCGAAATGGATAAAGAACACGCCGCCGAACTGACTGAAACAGAAAAAAAACTCTCCGACGCACTTCTGGATGCTGCACACGCACGTGAAAAATCGGATACGCTTGAAAATGAACTCATTAACCAAAAAAATGAATACAATAATCTGAAAGCCGAAAATGACGATCTGAATACAAAGTTCGAATTGCTGAAAAAAGAGTTCAACACCGAGAAACAATCCATTGAATCTGATCTGGACGCAGCACGTTCATCTGTCAGTGAACTTGTGGAAAAACTGACAACAGCAGAGTCAGGAAAAAAGAGCATTGAAAACAGACTTGCTGACATACTCGCCCAAAAAGAAGACCTCGAAAACAGACTTTCTGACTTATCCGCCGAAAAACAGGAATATGAGTCAAAGATAAACGAACTTACGGAAAAGATTACTGAATCGGACAAACGATTCTCGGAAATCAAGAATATTGTTCCGGAATTCTCTTCTGACTCCGAATGTATTGAAACCAGCGCAGCAGCAAAGTCAGAAGCGGAACAGATCATCCGAAATGCGAGAAGAGATGCTGTGGACATCAGACGTGAAGCTGCGCTCGAAGCGGAACTTGCCCGTGAAATCGTCAGAACAAAGGCCGATACAGCTATGCGTGATATTTATGAAATGATAGATAAAGCGTCTCAGAGCAGTATAGGAGAAATTATGCAGACAGTAGAAAAAGCAGAAAACGCAACCGAACAATTAAGTGAACAGATAACCGTCAACAATTCAAACACCTCAATAAAAGTATCTCAGATAAGATACGCACTTGAATCTGAAATTGAAAAACGCATTTCGGAAATCGGCTGCGATACAGAAGATATGCCTCCAGAAGAAGAATGTGAGAAAAAATACGGCAGACAGGAAAATAAATCGGATATTCCTGCTGAATCCGTACGCAGCACCGGAACAGACAGTAATAATACCGTCTTCGCTCCGAACCCCGGAGGTGAAAAAAAAGCGTCAGACGAAAGCATAAAACAACAAAGAAAAAAAGATCGAGTCTCTCGCAGCAAACATATCGGCAGCGACAGTCTGCGTGACTTCTTTAAAAAGGTCAAAAGACAATAAGACAATAATGGATAAGGTCAAAAGGCAATAATGGATATCGGAAAAAAGATAAAAACGCTCAGAAACGCAAAGATGATGACTCAATCGGAACTTGCGGGATCTGAAATAACACGGAATATGCTCAGCCGGATAGAAAACGGCAGTGCACTTCCCTCTCTGCCTACCCTGCTTTATCTTTCCGAAAGACTCGGAGTGCCTGCAGGACTGCTTCTTGCGGATAACAAAGAAGAATTCATGTATCGAAAAATGACCGGAATGCCTGATATCCGGAGCGCATTTGCAGCGGGAGATTGGGAGATCTGTCTTGATCTGTGCGATTCTCTCGGCGGAAATGACGACGAGACTGAATATATTCGCAAAATCTGTTTTTTCAACTCTGCCAAAGACGCATTTAACTCAGGTAATCTGCGGCTTGCCGGTTCGCTTTTCAGTGATTTATGCCGTGATCGCCTTGAAAATGACGATCCGTATCAACTGAGGCTTATCAAAAAAACAGGAACTGTATATCTTGCTTATATGCGCGAAGTTTCCCCTTCATTTGATTCCGACGACGCTGCTTATTCCGTTCCTCCCGACACACTCTCAGACCCTTTCTGCCGCTATTCCTCCGTGTTCATAAGTATGAATTCCCGCGGTACGGAAGCTGAGACTCAAAGTCTGATATCCCCAGCGGCTTATTCCGAATCTACGGATGAAAACAACATTCTATTAGCGAAACACATAAAAGCACGTCTCCTTATGGAAAAGAATGATTTTTCAGCGGCTCATCAGATTCTTAAAAAAATGCTCAGCGACACGGTTTCTCTTCCCGCTCCCGTAATGTACTTCGTTTTCTCCGATCTTGAAAAATGCTGCAGTGCAATATCCGATTACAAAGGTGCATACGAATATTCGGGTGCAAAACTCGATATGATGGAACGCTTCTTCCGTTGAAAGTTCATATGGATCGATTGAAACCGCTATTGATACTGCTTCTTTCAGTAATTCTTGTTTTCCAAATATCAGGATGCGCAGCAATCGGATATTCAGTCAAGGATTTTTACGGAGGAGAAACTCTGACACCTGAAAAAATGCAGTCAATGATTGAAAACCATTTTTTTGAAAAATCACTCCTTACTATGCCGCAGACAGACAGTCACGGAGATTTTGTTGTGTTCTGGACTTCCGGCGGACAAGTTTGGCATTATTTCTCCGATTGCCCGTCTATCTCATCTTCATCAGAAATATTCTCCGGCAAATCGGAAGATGCACAGAAAAACGGAAAAACACGTCCGTGTTCAAGATGTTCGCCTGACGAGGAGATCGAAAAGTATAATCAACCGCAATAATATTTTTATAGGGAACCTCTAAAAGTTCAGTGCGAGATGGGGCGCGAGGGATTTTTTCGTCAGACGAAACAAAAATCCGCACGTGTTGTTGCCCCACCACGAAGGATTTTTGTGAAGTATGACGGAATAAAGCACCGCGATCCCGTCCGCGATGAATATTTAGAGGTTCCCTATATATATTTCAAAAGAAAGAATGGTCATAAAAATGGAACTGTTAAAACAAAGAATACTTAACGATGCTGAACTTAAACCCGGAGGAGTCGTCATAGTATCCGGCTTCCTCAATCACCGAATGGACATACCTCTTATTGATGAAATGGGAAAAGAATTCTATCGTCTTTTCGGTGATAAAAAACCAACGGTTATACTTACAATCGAAGCATCCGGGATCGGAATTGCGTGCATTGCCGCAAGGTATTTCGGTGTGAACGTAGTTTTCGCCAAGAAATCGCAGTCGCGTAACCTCACTGAAAAAGTCTTCTGCTCACGTGTCCGCTCGTTTACAAAAGGTACTGTATTTGATGTTAAAGTGGATCAGAGATACATTTCTCCGGACGACAGGGTCCTTATCATAGATGACTTTCTTGCCGACGGTGAAGCACTCCGCGGTCTTATCGACATAGTGAATCAGGCAGGCGCGGAAGTCGTAGGTGCCGGGATCTGCATTGAAAAAGCATTTCAACCGGGTGGACGCAAACTCCGCGAGGCGGGACTCAATCTTCACTCCCTTGTGCGTCTTGACCTTGACGCGGACGGAAATCTCATTTTTGCGGAAGATCTATGAGTTCACTGATACTGAAAATCGCTGCGTGCCTTACAATGCTCGCCGATCATATAGGTTATCATAACTCTTCTCTGCCCGCGCTTCGTATGATCGGAAGAATATCTTTTCCGATTTTTGCCTATCTTATTGCTTTCGGTTACAAAAAGACTTCCAATCCGTTCAAATACCTTGTCCGGATACTGTTATTCGGGATACTCAGCGAACACGTATACGATTACTGCTTTTACGGTAGACTGCATGTTGAAGGTTACAACGTGATGTTTACGTTGGCACTCGGACTTCTCGCCGTAATTCTTGCCGACAGGATCAGATATTCATTTCCTCTTTCTCTCCTCTCACTTCTTCCTGCCGGATTCTGTATGTTCATTGCTGAACGGTTTTCAACTGACTACGGCGCATGGGGAGTGGCACTTATCGTTCTGTATTTTTATTTCTGCACTTTTCCCGAATCCGTCGCGGCCGGGAAGACAGCCGAAAGTGAAATGCTCACGTCAGATATTTCGGCACGGATCAGATCTCTTTCCCTTATTTGTGCCGTCACGCTCGCGTTTGCTGCAAGATTCATTCTCAAATATTATTTTCTCTCTGCAGTTGCTTGTTTATCTGATTATTTTCCGTTAATTTCAGACACCGTAATAACACCTGTCAAACCATCAGAATGGCAGTCGGAACAGATTTATGCCGCTTTCTCTCTGCTGTTTATTTTGCCTTTTAATGGCAAACGCGGCATCAGCCTTGAAAACAAAATACTGAGAAAGATTTACAGTTATTCATTTTATGCGTTCTACCCTTTGCATTTATTGATAATTGCAATAATTGAAAGATAGTCATTAAAAGATCCCGCTGTGCGTTTCCGTAATTGCACAGCGGGATAAATGAATTTTTGATAAAAAACCGAGTTCAGATAACGCTTTTCGGTGTTATGTCTTTTTTTATTTAATGATTTTCGGTAGGCGGCGGAAAATGCATCACAGAAGGATGCATATAAGTCCTCCGCTTCCTTCATTTATGATTCGTTCAAGAGTCTCTGATAGTTTCGTACGAGCATCATCAGGCATATGTTCGAGTTTTGAATGAAGTCCTTCGTTTACAAGTTCGTATAAGGATTTTCCGAATATATTTGATTCCCATATTTGTGCGGGAGATTCCTCAAATTCGTGCAGGAGATATTTTACAAGGTCCTCAGACTGTTGTTCCGTTCCGACTACCGGGCTGATTTCCGTTTCGATATTTGCGCGTATCATATGGATAGATTGGGCGGAAGCTCTCAGCTTTACACCGTATCCTCCTGAATGTCTTACGATTTCCGGCTCTTCAAGATGCAGTTCGCTGACATCCGGCATAACTATTCCGTATCCGCGATCCTCGGCATCAGAAAGCGCACGGTCAATCTTATCGAATTTTTTCTTGACTTCCGCAAGCTCGCAAAGCAATGCAAACATTTCTTCTTCGCTTTTTATTGAAAAACCCGTCATCTGACCGAGGACATCATAATAAAGTCCGCGGCGCATTTCGCAAACGATTTCCGCTTTTCCGGTTCCGAGATCCACGTTCTTTATTTTCGCGTCAGATATATATTCATTTTTTTCAAGTCCGGCAAAAGCGTCGTCAATCTCTCCGATCTTTTTTGCCCCTGCTGCGCACTCACGCACAGAGTCACCGACCGAACGGCGTATCTCGTGGTCTTCCGGAAGTGCGGCTATCCAATCCGGCAGCGACACCGTGACTTCAGTTACCGGGAATTCATTGAGTACCATGGCAAGAATATTCTGAATATCTTCTGAATCAAGGTCAAGACAGTTAACCAGCGCAACGGGTACACCGTATTTCGATTCAAGTTCATGTCCGAGGGCAACGGCGGCGTCGCTTGAAGGCTTTGCCGAATTCAGAATTACGGCAAACGGCTTGCCGAGTTCGCGCAGTTCACGGACTACTCTTTCTTCCGATTCAATATACGCTTCACGCGGAATATCGGCTATGCTTCCGTCAGTTGTGACTACCATTCCAACGGTTGAATGTTCCTTGATTACTTTTCGTGTCCCCGTTTCCGCCGCTTCAATAAAAGGAACGGGATCTTCACTCCACGGTGTTCGCACGAGCCTCGGCTGACCGTTTTCAAGCACTCCGAGTGCTTCCGGTACGACATAACCGACGCAGTCGATCATTCTGACCCTCAGTTTCCCCACACCTCCGGGATTTATTTCCACTGCTTCGTCCGGAATAAATTTCGGTTCGGTGGTCATGACCGTTTTTCCGGCAGCGCTCTGAGGCAATTCGTCCCGCGCTCTATCTCTGTCGTACCCTTCCGTGATATTCGGAAGAACAAGGGATTCCATAAAACGTTTTATAAATGTTGATTTTCCCGTTCTTACAGGTCCGACGACCCCGATATAAACATTCCCGCCGGTTCTTCCGGCAATATCCCGGTATATGCTTGCGTCTGTCATAAGGTGATCCTCCGCTCTATGCATTTGTTCATTAATCCTTATGACAACGTCATATTTTTTATGCTTGTCTTTATAAATTTGTCCGCTTTTTTGCAGTACAAGCTCCCCCAAAAATTCCGCCGCGGTCTTTTTCCGCGGCGGAATTTTTTATTCAAAATCAATAAATATCAGTTCGCGCGGGTTAAAGAAACGCGGCACGGGAGCATTATTCGCAAGTCCGCGGCTGACGATAAGTCTTCCCTCATGGAATCCCTGAGCATATTTCGGAAAGAGTCCCTGCCCGGGAGCAAACAGTGGCTGACCGAATACTCTCCACTGTCCGCCGTGTGCGTGCCCCGATATTGTCAGATCGACCGGCAGATTTCTGACGTATCGTACGTAGTATTCCGGATGATGACAAAGCAATACTTTGAATCCGTCCTCTGCCGCATATCTTCTGAGCCAATCAAGTCTCGGTTCCGGAGTTTTCCTGAAATGATTCTGCTTTAAATGTTCACTTTCCATAACGTAACCGGAAGTCAGTCCTCCGATATTCAGTCCTCCGAATCTTACGCTTCTGTCTTCAAGAAGTTCGATACCGGCATTTCGGGCAGTCTTGATTACTTCATTGTAGCCGACTGTTTCGTGATTTCCGAGAGACATAAATGTCGGAAATGTTTTCTGAAAAACTTCAAGCATTTCAAAACTGTTTACGGCTGAGTGTCTGTGACCGTTAATGATATCTCCGGGAATCAGTATAAAATCAACATTTCTTGCCTTGATCTCGGAATAGACTCTATCGAATTTTTCGTCGTGTATATCAGCAATCACCGCAGCACGCAGTTTATGCGGTATTCCTGCATTAATTTTATAATCCGTAATATCAAGCAGCATTATTTTTCTCCTGTGAGTGAACGTATAAATTCAGAAGCACCATCAGCAAGAACACCATCCGTATTCTTTCCTTCAAATATCAACCGACGTGCAAAAGTTGAACTGATCTCTGTCATTTTTCCGTAAGAAGGCAGATACACGGTCTCACAATGAGGATTCCGTTCATGATTGAAAACAGCCATTTCCTGCTCATACTCATAATCATCCGTATTTCTGACCCCTTTTACGATAGCACAGGCATCGAGCGCACCTGCAAGATCAGCAAGATAACCTCCGGCAGTAATTACGGTGACACCGGGGATCCCTGACACGCTGATTTCGGCTATTCTTTTGCGTTCGGCAAAAGTAAACATTCCGGATGCCGATTTTTCGGGATTCACCATTATCGCAACGACTACACGGTCAAAAAGTCCAGCTGCACGTTTAACGACATCAAGATGACCTAAAGTAAACGGATCAAAACTGCCGGGTATGATTGCCGTTCTTATTCTGTCGTTCATTTTTAGTTCTCCTTTTTACTGTCAATCAACGGACGTAATACCGTAACGCACGCTATCCCGTAATTTGACCTGCGAAAGACTTCAAACTGCGCTGAAAGAACTGCATCCCCACAAAAAACATCATTTTCGGACGCCGTCTCGCAAACGATATATGTTGTTGATTTTACTCTTCCGTATTTCAGAAGTGCCGACAGCGTCGCGGGAACAAGTCCCAATGCGTACGGGGGATCAATGAATACAATATCAAATGCCTCCGTATCTCTCATTCTGTAAAGGCGGTCTTTTACATCTCCGACTTCGATCCTGCATTTATCGGAAAGATGTGTTTTCTCTGCGTTTTTTCGTATGATTTCAGCCGCAGGCTTTGAATGATCCACCATAACAGCGTATGCCGCCCCGCGCGACAGTGCTTCAAGTGCCAACTGCCCCGAGCCTGAGAACAAATCAAGCACCCGTCTGCCCTCTATGCAGAACTGTAAAGTCGAAAAAACAGCTTCCTTGGCTCTTTCTGATGTCGGTCGGGTTGCATCACCTTCAAGAGTATATAATTTCGTTCCTCTTGCGCTTCCGGTTATTATTCTCATAAAGATTTCTCCGTCTGTTTCATTTTTTGCTTTCTGATAAACGGTCAAAATACTCTCTTATATGCTCTGCGTTCGTTCGGCTGATCCCTCGAACCTTACTTAGTTCCTCTGATGAAGCAGTCTTTACTTTAGCGAGTCCACCAAAATGATAAAGAATTGCTTTTGCCTTCGCAGGTCCGATTCCTTCTATCTTTTCAAGCACGGACGTGCGCACTGTCTTCTGCTTTGCCGCGCTCATTTTTGAGACCGTAAAGCGATGGACTTCTTCCTGGATCTTATAGATCAGAACGTAAACTTCTCTTTCTTTGGCAATACTCACTTCACCGTCCGAGGTCACAAGGGCACGGGTTTTATGAAAATCATCCTTTACCATTCCCACACAGGGAACGTAAACGCCCATTTTATCCATAACATCTTCTGCAACCGCAAGGTGCTGCGCACCTCCGTCAAGGAGAATGAGATCCGGAACGATTCCGAAGCTTCCTCCCGCCGGAGCGTCAGGAAGCAGATACGAAAATCTTCTTTCAAGAGTCTCCCTCAGAGCCCCGTAATCATCAGCTCCATGCGTTGTTTTAACGGAGAATACTCGATAATCTTTTTTTGAAAACTTCCCGTTTTCTGATACGATCATTCCCGCTGTTATGTGTTCAGATCCAAAATTTGATATATCATATGCTTCAATTCTTTCCGGAACAACTTCAAGTCCGAGAAGTTCGGCAAGACGGACGGCAGCGTTGCCTGCCCGTTCCGTATCCCTTTTCATACGCAAAGCCGCCTGACGTGCATTTTCGGAAGCAAGAAGACACAATTTTTTGTTATCTCCCCGTTCGGGTACAAGCACCGGGACTTTCTTCCCCGCAAATTCAGCAAGCAGTGCCGAAAGCGAAGAAAAGTCATCTTCCGCAGGCTCAAATCCGAGAAGAAGTCTTGCGGGAACATCTTCTGTAGAACGATAATGATCAAAAAGGAGTGAAACGAACGCCTGCGAATCGGCTATGGTTTCAATACCCATAGGAAATTCAAGTTTATCATTCAGAGCACCCCCGCGAATACGAAGCAAACACATCACCGTGCCAAGCTCATCGGAATATACTCCTATAACATCCTGATCGGTATCGGGAGACGCAACAACTTTTTGCTTTTCCGCAAGTTTTTCAAGTGCCGAAATAGTATCACGGCATTTTGCCGCCGCCTCATACTGCTCTGCCTCGGCATATTCAAGCATTTGTGCTTCAAGTTTTTTTCTTACTTTTGATGTGTTTCCCCGAAGTACTTCCGAAGCTGAATCAATCAGTTCTGCATATTCAGACTCAGTGACTTTCCCCGCACACACACCACAGCACTGCCCCATCTGATAGTATAGACAAGGACGTTCTTTCCCGATATCCGAAGGAAATTTTCTTCGGCACGACACTAGTCCGAACGCTTTGTTTACAAGTGAGATCACGGAAAACACAGTTGCAGTTCCGGAATACGGACCGAAATATACGGCTCCGTCATCGAGCCTTTTCCGGCTCATGATCAGTTTCGGATAACGTCCCGAAGTCAGTTTGATATACGGGTAAGATTTCGCGTCTTTAAGTTTTATATTATAGCGAGGTGTATATTGTTTGATAAGTGTGTTTTCAAGTGTCAGAGCTTCTATCTCCGTGTCACAGTGAATAACCTCAAACCAAAAAACAGACGCAACCATTCTTGCCGTCTTTACATTCTTTTCCGTCGGTTTGAAATACTGTGAAACTCTGTCGTGCAGATGCCGTGACTTACCGACATATATCACGCGGTCGGAAGAATCGTGCATTATATACACGCCGGGAGTCATTGGCAGTTCAAGTGCCTGACGAAGCAATTCTTCACGCCGTTCGTCGCTTTTTTCTGCTTTCATTTCCATTATTCTTCCTCCTTCCGCTGAATTGGCAAAGACGGGCGGGTCAAAAAACCCGTCCGTCTTCCGGTAATTCATTTGCCGTATTCATTCAGCAAAACCGCTGTTGATCATTTTTTCAAGTCCGTCAAGTGCTTCCTCTTCGTCGTCTCCGTCGGCAACAAGAGTTATCGTCATATCCTTCGCGATTCCGATAGAGAGGACCCCGAGCAGACTCTTGGCATTGACTTTACGGTCTTCTTTAATGACCCAAATCTGGCTCTTATATGAGTTTGCCTTCTGAATAAAAAACGTAGCGGGTCTTGCGTGAAGGCCGCCGTTATTCGTAATGGTAACGTCGCGTTGAATCATTTTCTTGCTCCTTTTCCATCAGATCAGTCTCTTAAGGTAGATTATTTTCATAATATTATTATATCAAGCAAGGAAAAGAAAATCAATAGTTAATTTGATAAATTTTAGACAAAATCTGAACGATTTGCAGTATGTTTTTACAATATAATATACAATTATTCACACTTTGTCAAATTTGGTGCCGTTTTATTGTACGGTGTTTCTCATCATTCTGCCGGTGTTACAGAAGTTACAAGTATCGTCATATCAACAGTTCGGGTCTGAACCTTTACCGTCACACCGGCGCAGATATGAAGTCCGCCGGGGGTAACGTATCTTCCGTCTTTATCCACAAGTTCACAGCAAACTGTACCGCTCAGATCGTATTTTGTATTTTCCGGATAATATGTCTTGATGATTTCTCCCCCCGATTCAGCGTAAAATACGGCGGGATTTGCTGAGATCTCCGTCAGGATCCCCAATTGTTCACCATCGGAAATAAAAACCTTTTCTCCCTCTTCAAGCATATCGTAAAGCGTGTATCTGGCACTCTTAACGGTGAAGCTGATGTTCACGGTCTTTTTTTCCTGATAAAACAAACCTTTTTCGGCGGTATACCTTAAAACGGATGTGACAATAAGAGCAAGTACCGCAACTATGATGACAATATCAAGGACTCCGAATTTGAATGTTTTTTTCGTTTCGTTGTTTTCGCTGCGGTCCATTATTCGGCTTCTCCTTCCTCAATTTTTTCTTCAATAATGCTGATACAAGTTCCCTCTCCTTCAAATCCGGGAAGAACAAGCGAGTATTCGGCTCCTGCCGCAAGTCTAACTCCGTTTACGCTGAAACCGCGTTCGGCGTCCGTATCAGCGTTAACGGTAATGACGATAAGAAGATCCGAAAGATCTGGATGTTCGGCGTATTCAGTTTCTCCTGTGGCGGGATTATAAAAGAATTTACTGTCTGCCTCAACTTCAACGGGGGACACCACGGTACCGAGAAAACAGGAGTTCCCGTTCATAACGGTATCTCCTACTGCGATCTTCGACGCAAGTGAAGCGTCAACTCCTTCGATCTCAACGGTAAATGTAATCTTTGTCTTCTTCGCACTGCTGCCGAAAATATCAAGCGGAGAATACACCGCAACAACAAGTGCAGCGGCAACGAGCAGGATCACAATCAGTACAGCGTCAAGTACGTTGAAACGGTGCTTGGCGGGTGAACGGTCATTCATTTCGTTTCTTCGTACCTTAATGACGTCCGGTTTTGTTTCATTATTCATTTTTTACTCCTGTTCACTATCAAAGATAATCAGGGCATCCATCATATCGTCGGACGAGAGTCTCGACGGGGCATGTGATCTTCTTTCAGCTGCTCCGATATCCGAAGACGCTGAAACGAGACCGGCAAACGCCCAGAACACGAAAAACACCCGGTAATTATACCAAGTATAATCAAAAATACCTGCGGAAAGCAGCGCAGCTATTCCGGATATACAAGCAAGGCAGATAACAGATACGGGATTGTCTTTTCCCCCTTTTCTGATACATGAAAAGCCTTTACGTATAAGGACGAGAAGTGCGCAAAGAAGTATGATCAATCCCGGAAGTCCGCATTGAATCCAGAATTGCAGAAACAGACTGTGAGCGTGAGGAGCTGCCTCTATCCCGGGATACGCGAAATAAACGTAGATTTCTCTGAACGCCGTCTCTCCCGCACCTATACCCGAAAGCCAACATTCTTTCAGCATTTTCCACACCCCGTTCCACGTACGCATACGGTAGTGATTGGCACTGTCGGTTACGCTGAAAATGTTAAGGATCCGTTTCCCGAATGTTTCCGGGAAAACCCATGCTCCTATTGCCGTACAACCCGCGGCGGGAATGACGACCGCAAGGTATTCCGCATTGATTACAACTGCGGTCAGAAGACCGCCGACGGCAATTCCGATCCATGCGCAGCGTGACCATGTGAGAATTACGCAGAAAACGATCAACACGGATGATATTCCCGCAAATATCTTCTCCCTGCGTTTTTTTTGTTTCATAAATAAACCTGAAAGAGCCGGAGGAAATGCCAATATCAGGTAAACTGCAAGAATATTCGGGTTGTCAAAAGTTGAGGTTGCCCTTGCGGTTATGCCGGGAAAAAGTTCACCGTCTAACCATCCGTTTGGTGCAAATCCGAGAAAATATTCTGCAATTCCCATAACGGAGACAACAGTTGCCGACAAAACGACAGCTGAAAAGCATGCTTCCAACCATTTTGTCTCACGAATAAGATTGACTGTAAGGAAATATATCAACATAAGTCCGGCACAAAGAAGTGCGGTTTGTCCGCTTTCTTCGGCAGGAGACAATCCGCTCATCAGGACAGTTAGCCACAACAATGCAACCGCCAATTCCGCATGACCGAAAACAAATGCTCTTTTCCCTCGGATCATTTTAATTCCGTAACCAATAAATGTCACAAGAGTGAATGCCCCGAGTGTGATTGAAGGTGCTCTCATAAGTCCCATAAAAGGAGATATAAAAAGCAGAATCACGACTCCCGCTTCCGGATATGCCATTATGAGAGCAACGGACGTAGGAACAATAATTATGAAAAGCAGATAAAACGGCGATATGAAGTACGTCAGTACTCCGCAAATGATACCGAGCATCACTGCCAGACTCTGTAAAGCACCGCTGTGACGTCTGAAATTCAGTTTTTCATCCGCGATACCGAAAACTTTCGTAAGAATACTTCTCGTTATCACGCCGTGTAACAATGCCTGAGCAAGTGTCTTTCCCGACAACAGAAGGGGGAGCGACGCAAGCATCACCGTTATTCCGCATATCACGTGTGAGGAACTGACGCTGACTTCAAGCAAAAATTGCTTGATCAGACCGATCAGTGTGACATAACCGCCATAGGTAACGAAAAACACGCCGTACAGTCTCGCGGGAGTCGTAAGAAGAAATGTAATCAGAATACCGAGCCAATTCATCAGCAGAGATTCCTCAAACTGGTGGGCGACTGCGTGTCGGACTTCACGGACAATACCGCGATTTCCGGTAACTCTGTCAATAACTTCTTTTTTTGTCACGGACTCATCAAGGAGTTTTTTCTCGGCGGCGTCACTCGATACTGCATGAAAGATAAAACCGCCGCGGAATATACCGGCAAGTTTATCGCACACAGATAAAAGCCCGCCGACAATAACACCCGGACCGTGTGAAAATTCTTTTTTCAATCCGACGCCTCCTTCCGTTCTTTTTTGACGATATCCTTATTATTCTCCTTCAAAACTTCTTCCGATTTCATTAGTATTTCCGGATCATCCGCTTTTCCGGTCCTTTTTCTGCTCTTTTTCTTCTTTTCATCGGGAGATATAAGCCCTGAAAGCAATTCGGGACGCCGTTCTTCTGTGATTTTCCACGCTTCTCGGTATCTCCATTCCTCGATTTTTGCATGATGTCCCGAAACAAGAACATCGGGAACACAAACACCGTGAAATTCATACGGACGTGTATACTGCGGATATTCAAGGAGTCCCGAAGCGATACTTTCACTTTCATAACACTCGGGGGCAGCCAGAACTCCGTCGATCATCCTTGAAACGCAATCAACAAGTAGGCAGGCGGGAATTTCTCCGCCAGTCAGGACGTAATCTCCGATTGAAATCTCCTCATCAACGATCTCGTCGATTACTCTCTGATCTATCCCCTCATAATGACCGCAGAGTATGATCAGCCGATCATACTCCCGTGAAAGTTCCTCAGCTCTTTTCTGATTCAATACTTTCCCTTTCGGTGACATATAGATCGTTCTTGTTCTCATTTCTTTTTTCGGATCGAGATCTGCGACTGCTGCGTGACAGGCATACACCGGAGGTGCCGCCATAAGCATTCCCTTTCCGCCGCCGTACGGTGTATCATCAACACGTCTGTTTTTATCTTCGCTCCAATCGCGGATATTCCACGCATTGATATCAAGGATCCCGCTTTTTCTCGCCCTGCCGATTATACTCTCTGACAGTATTCCGTCAACAAAATCCGGGAATAGGGTAAGTATATCGAATCTCATCAGTCGAACATCCCCTCGATAGGTCTGACATAGACACCTTCGTCGCAATCCACCCGTATAACGAACTCCGGTACTGCGGGTATCATTCTTTCCCCTTCGGGAGTTGCCACTGTATATATGTCGGATGCGCCGGAATTGAAAACGTCGGAGATCACTCCGTATTTATGTCCGCTGTCGGCATCAATTACGGGAAGACCTATCAGGTCGGCAATAAAATATTCGCCGTCTTCAAGAGGCATATCGTCACGGTCGGCAAAAAAGTATTTGTCCCGCATTGCCTCAGCAGCATCAATATCGTCAATTCCTTCGAGTGATGCTATTACGAATCTCTTTTTCACATATGCGGTTCGGATCCTGTATTCATCAAAACCCATACCGTTTTTAAGATATATCCTTCCGAGTCCGGCAAGTTTTTCCGGAGTATCGCAAAGAGATTCGAATTTGATTTCTCCGCGAATCCCATGAGTATTCACTGCTTTTGCACACTCGAGATACTTTTGTTTCCCCATTTTCAAGCCTCACCTGATATTACACCGACTCACGCCGTATGAAAAAATCTAATTATTTTGTTAACAATAATCAATGTTAGTATATCACACTCCGTGTTTTTTTTCAACAATCAAAGGTAATTTTTGTCCGTTTGTTGCAATATTTTTACAATTCACTCTTGAAACGCAAGCATTTACGGTGTATAATAAGGTCAATATAATTTCGGAGGATATAAAATGACCGTTTTTCTTACCACAGCGGGCAACGGAAATCCCAGTCCCTGGTTTTCCATCATTCTTATCGGAGCAATGCTTGCTCTGCTATATTTCACAATGTTCCGTCCTCAGCGCAAACAGGAAAAGGAAATCAATGAAATGCGCAGCAAACTCTCCGTCGGTGACGAGATAGTTACTATCGGCGGAATCGTCGGTATAATCATCGCCATCAACACTTCTTCCTCAGGTGAGGACACGATTACGATCGTTACTTCCCGTGACCGTACACGCATCATGCTGCTCAAAAGTGCAGTTTCCCGCGTTCAGGTTCCCGCAAATGCAGGTAATGACGAAAAAGCCAAAGATACAAAAGAAAACTGAGTATTCGGACGGTCAAGCGTGTTTTCACGCACCGCGCATATGCATATAAAAATACTCCGGTGCATAGTATTAAGCAACCGACCGTATTTCATTCGGCGGTTGAAAGTACGTTTGCACCGGAGGTTTTTATGGAAAAATCAGAAATAAAGAAAAGACGCCGGCATAATTCTTCCGGCAGCGATGAGGAGATTTCATTTGCCGGAACGGCGTTCAGAGGATATCTTACTGCCCAGGCGGCAGGACTTCTGCTGCTTCTTGCTGCTTCCTTCGCCGCATATTCGAGAGCAGATCCTGAAGCGATCGCGATGCCGCTCTCACTTGCTGCTCTCTATATCGGTTGTACCGCCGGAGGATTCGTATGTATGAGACTAATGAATGACGCAGGTGCATACGCCTCGGCACTTCTTGCCGCCGCTTGTCTTAATGCTGTCACGCTTATCGTTTCTGCTGCCACCGGCAGCAGTTCAAATCCGCTCTGGCTCTCGCTTCTGCTGAGAGGATGCAGTTTTTTGTTTGCTGTTGCAGGTGCATTTTTAGGAAAACGCCGGAATTCCAGACGTAAACACAAAAAAAGATAATTTATTAAATTGAAAAATTGGACTAAAAACCAAGTCCACTGCCGTACTATGTCATCAATTCTACGGGGAGGATCACGTCAATGATTCTCCCCGCCTTTTTATTATTTTTTTGTCATTCCGAACAAATGGCGATAAGTGCGGAAATCAGTTTATAAAGTCGTTCTTTGGATTCTTTTTCGGTATAATTATTTCCGCCGATACCCACGTGGAGCGTCAGAACACCGGTATACTGACCGAGAGATCCGGGAACCATTCTCATTGTAACTTCACCGCTTCCTATCCGTTCTCCGACGGCACATGCCAGTCGGTAGTTTTCCCGCCATCCTTCTCCATGTCCCTCGGCTATGCTGAAAGTGACGGGAGAATCCGTATCACTCGAATGAAGATCAAGAACGATCAGAGTATCAGGATATTCTTTCAGCAGTTCACCGAGACGAGCGTTCATCCTGCCGTATGATCCGAGAGTACCTTCCAAATCAAACAGATCGGTACAATGAAATGTTTCAACACCCGAAATCTGAAGTTGTTCGGCAATTATTGCACCGAAATCCACAACAGATGACTCCGACGAGCATTTTTCGGAGGTATGGCTGTGCAGAACTATCATCCGTACTCCGTCAGACACAGACATAAGTGCCGAAAGTCCGTAATCCGTGTCTACTGACGGATAATCGCGCTCACTCTCATTACATTCATTGATTATTCGGATACCTGTATTTTCTGTGTTATCCGGTTTTCCGTCGTTCATACTGTCCTCATTCCCGACAGTATCCCCTTCCGCGCAGCCGTTCTTTATTTCCGTAACACCGGCGGGAAGTGCAGCATTCCCGTTTTCGGAATTGTTCTTTTCCGAGACTGCATAATAAAAAAGTCCAGCCGCAGCGACAGTCAGACAAATGAAGCGGCACAATGCACCGGCAACATTCTGCCACCGTGACCTGCGTCCCCCACGGTCATTCCAACTCTTTTCTGATGATTCCGGATTATTCATATCCGTACCACGCATAATGCTATCCGATAAATCCGGGCAGCACGAATTCCGCTCCGCCAGCAGTATATCTTCTGTTGGAAATAGCGTCAGCTCATGATCTTCACTATTATCTGTTACTTCCACGCAGATTTTTTCGTAATCTCCGCAGCCGGCGTTATCTTTACCGTTATCTCTCGTTTCGTCATCAAATATTTCAATCTTGTCTTTCAAATCCTGCATCTCCCGTTTTTTACTTATTTTTATTCAATAAATACTATGCGGGTGATTACGGAAATATTTTTAAAAATCACTTTTGATTTTCAAGATAGAAAAATGCGTCTGTCAGTGCTTCTGCGATAACGGCAGCAGCCTGCCTTACGACAGCATCACAGTCCCGGGGCGATACGAAAAAATTTCTTCCGCTTTCGAGTATTCTCGAAAGTTCTTCGGGAATACCTTCACTTTCAAGCAGTCCCGCGTCGGCAAGTACATCTTTTACAAGTACCGATGAACGCACTATTGTCGGGACTCCGACAGAAATTACGGGAACTCCGAGAGTGTCCTCGTTGAGTCCGCTTCTCTCATTTCCGACTCCGGATCCCGGACAGATACCTGTGTCGCTGATCTGAACCGTACACCCGAGTCTGTCGCAGGAACGCGCTGCAAGTGCGTCAATCACTATCACTGCCGAAGGACGTGAACTTTCCACCGCTGCTCTGAGCATTTCAAGCGTCTCTATCCCCGTCTGTCCCGTCACCCCCGGAGCAACTACCGAGATCTCACGGTAACCGAGACTCTCAAATAGTTTTCTGTCATAAGTTGACAAATGTCTTGTCGCGGGAATCCTGACAGCAGTGAGCGGTCCGACGGAATCGGCAGTAAGTTCACGGTTCCCGAGCCCTGCAATAAGCACCCCGCCGTCACGCAATCCGCATCCGTGTGCCATTCTTTTTAATTCTTTTGCCAATATTCCGGCAACTTCGCTGATCTCACCGTCCTCGTATTCTCCGAAATCTTCAGTTTGCAGTGTAACATATTCTCCACACGGTCTCCCGAGACGCTCCGACGCCGCTGCTGTCCTTATATGAAGACGGATTACCTTAACTTCTCCGCCGGATGTAACCCGGTCGCTCTCTTCCGCATACTCCGCTCCTTCAAGTCCGTCAAAAGCTTCCATTGCAAGGTCTGTTCCCGAACAGTTCCCCTCAGGAGGCGGCACAAAGTCTGCTCCGATATTCCTTATCATACGGATAATTTCATCTCCATTTCTCTTACGTCCGACATCTCATCAGCCGTAAACTTATGAATTTATCTCTTCAATTTTCGGACAGATCAGTCGTTTTTTATTCTTTATGTTTATTATCAGTGCATATTTCATTTTTTACACTTGATTTTAAAATTATTTTAGTTTACAATATATTTATTACTCTTTTTAAATCAATAAACTTTGGCTAAATTGTACATTTTTGGTCAAAAAGATTGTGCAAACTTCCAAACATTTTCCGTTCTTAAAAACTTCATTGAAATTTTTTCGGTTTTATGTTATAATATAGCATAATTATAACGCCGTTTTGCGTTTTACCGATTTTTCTTTTCCAAGGAGGAACCCCTTTACCATGACGAAGCGAATTATTGCTTTACTGCTCAGCATCATCTGCGTTGCCCTCTGCTTTGTCGGATGCCACGACAAGAATATCGACGGCGAAGTGATCCAGGGCGCCGAAATCAAAATGTACCTTTCAGATATGGTCTACGACCTTGACCCCGCATTGTGCCTCGACAATGATGCTGCAATGCAGGTCTGCGGACTTCTTTACGACACTCTGTTCTCTCTTGATTCAGACGGCAAAGTCCAGAAATCAATTGTTGACAGTTATGAGATCAAAAAGGACGAGCAGAGACAGGAGTACACCATGCTCATCACTTTGAAAGATGATAACTGCTGGTCCGACGGTACATATGTTTCCGCCGAAGACGTAATTTACTCCTGGAAGAGAATTCTTGATCAGGATTTCAACAGCACCGCTGCCTGCCTCCTCTATGATATCAAAAACGCCAAGGAAGCAAAGCAGGGCGACTGTTCCATTGATGACGTAGGTATCTATGCCGTTGATGAACTCGTTATACAGGTTACTTTCGTCGGTGATATCGATTATGACAATTTCATTCTTAACCTTACAAGCGTTGCTCTTGCTCCTCTGCGTGAAGACGTTGTCAAAAAACTTGCCGACTGGTCCAAGAAACCCGCAACTACCGTTTGTTCCGGTCCTTTTATGCTCCGCCGTGTGCACTACGGTCTGAATTCTGAAGGCCGTGAGGACCTTTCCATGGCAGAACTTATTCTTGAACGCAATCCTTATTACAGACGTGCAAAAGATGCAAAATATATTGACACTTCCGTCACTCCATTCCGCCTGATTGTTGATTTTTCCAAGACCGCGGAAGAGCAGCTTGATATGTTCAACAACGGCGAGATCTTCTACGTAGGCAACATTGCATTATCCAAGCGTGCCGAATATGCCGATAAAGCGAAAGTCACCGATCTTCTTTCAACACACACTTACTTTCTTAATGAAAACGCCGATATAGAGACTAAAGACGGCAAAACAGCAAAACTCTTTGCCAACAAAGACGTCCGTCTTGCTCTCTCCGCGGCAATCGACCGCAACGCCATTGCCGAGAAAGTGGTGTTTGCCCGCGCCGCTTCCGCTCTTGTTCCTTACGGAGTATTCGAAGCCGGCAACAGAAAAGAACTCTTCCGTGATAAGGGCGGAGATATCATCTCCACTTCAAAGGATATGTCAAAAGCCCAGTCTTACCTAGCTTCCGCCGGCATCACTCCCTCTGATTATACTTTCAAGATCTCCGTTCGTGCGGATAACGAAGTTCATGTTGCCGTTGCCGAAACGGTCTGCGAATCCTGGAAAGAACTCGGTTTCAATGTTTCCGTTGAAACTGTTAAACCTATCGTCAACCCCGATCCTTATCTTGGTGAAGATGCAAAAGATATTTACGATGACGAAATTAACTCCCGCTACTACAACAACAATTACGAAGTGATCGCCGTTGATATGCAGAGCTACTCTCCCGACGCTTTCTCCACTCTTGCTCCGTTTGCAAAGCTGTACTCCGGACAGAGTATTTTCAAAGAAATGAATGAAGAAACTCATGAGTGGACGTACACATTACGCGGACACAAAACCGGATATGACAGCGAAACTTATAATGCTCTGATCGCAAAGGTCGACGCTGCATCCGATAAGAACGAACGTGCGTCTCTGCTGCACGACGCCGAAAAAGCACTGCTTGAAGATATGCCCGTAATTCCTGTTGTCTTCAACCAGAATGCATATCTTATTTCCGCTGATCTTTCCAGAGTCAAATCCTCTTATTACGGATTCCGTGTATTCACTTCCGCAAAACTTAAAAACTATCTTGACTATATCGTCACTGAAGCTCCCGAAACCGTCGAGGAACCTTCCGCCTGACAAATATTGATTTAAATTCCCGGGATGCTTCCAAAACATTCTGGGAATTTTTATTTTATTCTTACATTGAATTATATTATTTTCATTTTTTTCAAAAACATACTTGACAAATCTTGTTCTTTTTATTATAATTTTTTTAGTAGATTTAACAGTCGGGCATTATTCTTTCCTAATATTTTATTGCCGGCAAAACTCTTACTATGAAAGGAAAAAACAATGAAACTGCATTTCAGAATCCTTGCAGCGTTGGCAGCACTGCTTATGCTCGTCAGCGTCGTCGCCTGCGGCGACACCGGTAACAGTGATACCACAAGCGACACCGTAGCATCCGCTGATTCTACAATTCCCGAATCCGGTAATACCGACGGAAATCTTGATGAAAACGGATTCCTGCGTGACAACCTTCCTGCAGATCTCAAGGACAAATATAACGGCAAGCACGTTACCGTCCTTTGCTGGAACGACGTTGAACACGAAGAATTTGAAGCCGCCGCAGACGGTGACAACGTTCTTAACTCCATCTATGAGCGTAACGAGGCTGTACAGACCCAACTTGGCGTTGAAATCGAGTACATCAGAGTCGACGGTGACTCCGGATTTAAAAACCAGTGGAACTCATACGTTGGCAAAAACGTCTCTGTTAATGAGCATGCCTTTGATATTATTGCCGGTTATTCTCTTTCCGTTGCTCTTAACGCTACCAGCGGTTACCTCTACAATATGCTTGATGAAGACTGCAAGTACCTTGACTTCGATATGCCTTGGTGGTCTTCCCTTCTTCTGAGTCAGGCTACCATCAACAACAAACTGTACTTCGCATCCGGAGATATTTCCCGTAACGCGCTGGAAATGATGTACGTCTGCTACTGCAATACTCAGCTCCTTGCAATGCACAACCTTGAGAATCCTCAGACTTTCGTTGAGAGCGGCGACTGGACATACGAAAAGTTCATTGAGATGTGCCAGGGTATTTATGCTGAGGCTGACGGCATTCCCGGGAAGTCCGCTTCCAAGACCGAAAGTGACTTCTTCGGATATATGACCGCTCAGATCCATGTTGACCCTTGGTTCTACGGATGCGGTGCTACCATCTGTGAAAAAAACGCTGACGGAGTTGTTGTTCCCTCCGAGTCTTTCACCAGTGAGCGTGTAATCAACACTCTTAACATGCTTCAGACACTTCTCTACAACTCTGATGACGCTATCTATACCGGTAACGATACTGCCAAAGTCTTTCACCAAAGAGCTTTCGGAGCCGGCAAGGTTCTGTTTATTATGGACCGTGCACGTGTTTCTCACAAGATACTTGCTGCCGAGTACGGCTTCCAGGATTTCGTGATCCTGCCCTGCCCCAAGTATGACAAAGATCAGAAAAACTACATTACCGTTATGGGCAATCCCTTCACACTCTACGCTATCCCGAAAGATACCACCGATCCAGAGTTTGCTTCCGCATTCATTGAGAGCTTTGCATCTCAGGGCTACCGCATTGTAACTCCCGCTGTGTTCGAACTCTCCCTTAAGACCCGCTACACTTTCGACAACCTCTCTTCCAAGATGTATGATATGATCAGAGAAAACGTAACGTATGATGTCGGACGTATATTCAGCTCTGACCTGATCGGTCAGTCCACTTTCAGAGATGCCGTTGCCGACGAGAACAGCGCATGGACCTCTAAGGCAGAAGCCAAAGTGAAACAGTTGAAGACTCTCTGCACTAAGTTTGCAGATAAGTTTGCCGACTGATTCAGACAGTAATCAGAAATAATAACATAAAGAGGCTGTAAAAAAAGTTGTTTTACAGCCTCTGTTCAAATATAAGACAAAAATATATCAGAATAAGAATGTTTAATTTTAAAAAAACGGTGCCGTTCACGACACCGTTTAAAAGATTTTTATTTAAAAATACCGGTTGCGGTTTTCCGCAACCGGTGTTTTTTTAAATTCATATTCAGATTCTTGCAACTCCGGACTTTCTTGCAGCCTCGGCAACAGCCTTTGAGACTTCATCTCTTACGCGAGGATCAAATGCAGCGGGCATAATGTTCTCTGCGTTGAGTTCATCATCAGGTACAAGGGACATAATTGCCTTTGCGGCAGCAATCTTCATCTCGTCGTTGATATCGGATGCACGGACGTCAAGAGCACCTCTGAAAATTCCGGGGAAAGCCAGAACATTGTTGATCTGGTTCGGGAAGTCGGAACGACCGGTTCCAACAACAGCGGCTCCGGCAGCCTTGGCAACATCAGGCATAATCTCGGGAGTGGGGTTAGCCATCGGGAACAGTATAGGATCCTTAGCCATGGTCTTGACCATCTCGGGAGTTACACAACCGGGAGCGGAAACACCGATAAACACATCAGCACCTACAAGAACATCGGCAAGAGTACCTTTTCTCATATTCTGATTGGTGATCTCTGCAATTTCGACCTTTTCGGAGTTGAGTCCTTCACGTCCCTTATAGATGGCACCCTTTCTGTCGCACATAACAACATCTTTCAGACCCATGGCGATCAGAAGGCGAACGATAGCAATTCCGGCGGCACCTGCTCCGCTGGTAACAACGCGGATCTCGTCGATCTTCTTGCCTACGACTTTAAGTGCATTCATCATAGCAGCAAGGCAGACAACTGCGGTACCGTGCTGGTCATCATGGAAAATCGGAATATCGCATACTTTTTTCAGTTTGCGCTCGATCTCAAAGCAGCGGGGGGCAGAAATATCTTCAAGGTTGACTCCACCGAAACTGCCGGCAAGCAGTTGGACGGTGCGAACGATCTCATCAACATCTTTAGAGCGTACGCAAAGCGGAATAGCGTCAACATCACCGAATTCCTTGAACAGGAGAGCTTTTCCTTCCATAACTGGCATACCTGCCTCAGGACCGATATCGCCGAGTCCGAGAACAGCCGTACCGTCAGTAACGACGGCAACAGTGTTCCAACGACGGGTAAGAGTGTAAGATAATGAAGGATCCTTCTGAATCGCGAGGCAAGGCTCGGCAACACCGGGCGTATATGCCAGAGATAGTGCTTCTTTGGTGCCGGCGGTAGTTCTGGTCTTGATCTCGATCTTTCCCTTCCACTCGGCGTGTTTCTGCATTGCTAATTCTTTGATATTCATAGTTACTATCCTTTCGGGAATAAATTTTGCTGATTTTCAGTTCTACCCCATATTTTACTACATTGAAAAGAAAAAATCAATAGCCTTTGCTCTATTTTTCATAAGTTTATTTTATTATGATAATATTCGTCATTTTTCGATTATTTGTTTTAATCATTATAAATTTTTTTAAGAATATTCAATATGAATTTGTAATTACCGTATAGACAAAATAAAAAAATTATGGTAAAATAATAAAAGATTTTTTCGTTCATTAATTGCCGGAGGGTCACAGGAGGATCAGATGAAAATCCTGACTGTATTATCACAAGGATACGGCGCAAACACGTACGTTCTGAAATCGGAGAATGCGGCTGCCGTGATCGATCCTGCCGCAGACATCCGTGATATTCTCGATACTGTGTCGGGATTGCCCCTCACTCATATTTTCCTAACCCACGGGCATTACGATCACATGATAAATCTGACCACGCTCAGAAAAATCAGCGGTGCTTCTGTTTATATCCACATCTGCGACGGGAATTTTTTAACTGACGCAGAACTGAATGTATCAACGTGGATTGCGGGAAGACCGGTCGTTTTTGAAAAAGCTGACATCATGTTAAAAGACGGTGACGTTATCGGACTCGGAGATGAACTTATCCGAGTTATCCACTCCCCGGGACATACTCCCGGATCGTCATGCTTCCTTTGCGGTAACAATCTTTTCTGCGGTGATGCTGTGTTTGCTCATGGATACGGCAGATATGATCTTCCCGGAGGTTCAATGTCCGATACCGAAGATACTCTTTGTCGGTTTTCTCTGTTGGATAAAAAAATACGTCTTTTTCCCGGACACGGTCCGTCCTGCTCTGTCGGTGAGGCAGATGCGCTCCGCGGATTCACACAATAACAAAAACAGTTTGATTAAATTTATTGAAGGAATGGTAACTGAAATGGACTACTCACATTTAGCGGGTCTTTTGTTTCCGGACGTTACTGCGACTCCGGAGCAGATCGAAGCAAAATACCCTGCCCGTCAACTTCCGGAAGGCGCAAAAGTAACACGTTTTGCCCCCAGTCCTACGGGATTTGTTCATCTCGGAGGTGTGTATCAGACTATGGTAGGCGAGCGTCTTGCTCATCAGTCGGGAGGTGTTTTCTATCTTCGTATCGAAGACACTGACTCAAAGCGCGAAATTCCCGGAGCTGCCGAAAATCTGATAAACACACTGTCAAGATACGGGATTAAATTTGATGAAGGCGCAACCGTCGGAGAAGACGGTCAGGTTACCGACAACGGTATCTACGGTCCTTACAAACAGAGCCTGCGAGGAGATATTTACCACGTTTATGCCAAGAAACTTGTTGCTGAAGGTAAAGCATATCCCTGCTTCACAACCGACGAGGAACTGAAAGCCCTTGAAGCTATTGACAAGAAAGCAGAAGTTAAATCCCGCGAGTGGACCGAAAACACTGAGGCTGAACAGAAAACTGCCATGCGACGTCTGCGCGAGTTCACCATGGAAGATGTTGAACGGAACATTGCCGCCGGCAACAAATTCGTTCTGCGAATCCTCGCCGACGGTGATCCCGAAAAGAAAACTCCGTTCAACGATCTGATCAAAGGAAAACTTGAAATCCCGGAGAATGACGAAGATTTCGTTCTGTTAAAGAGCGACGGAATCCCGACTTATCACTTTGCTCACGCCATTGACGACCATCTGATGCACACCACTCACGTTATTCGCGGCGAGGAATGGCTGCCGAGTGTTGCAAAGCACATTATGCTTTTCCGTTATCTCGGTTTCAAACTGCCCAAGTACCTGCACACGGCACAGATCATGCAGCTTGACGAAAACGGAAACAAGAAAAAGCTGTCAAAACGCGATCTCGGTGCAAATATGAACGACTACACTCGTATCGGATATGCTCCCGAATGTGTATCTGAATATCTGCTGACGATACTCAACTCCAATTTTGAGGAATGGCGTATGCAGAATCCCGACAAGCATTGGAGCGATTTCAAATTCGGTATCAACAAAATGAGCGCGTCAGGCTGCCTTTTTGACCATACTAAACTCAACGACGTATCGAAGAATGTTGTCTCAAAAATGACCGCAGAGCAGGTTTTTGATCAGCTTACGGAATGGGCAGACGAATACGATAAAGATTTTTCCGCTCTTCTCCGCCGTGATCCCGATTATGCCAAAGCAATTCTCTCGATCGGTCGCGGAGGCAAAAAGCCTCGCAAAGATTTTGCCGTATGGAGTGAAGTCAAAGATTTTATCGGATTCTTCTATGATGAATTATTCACAGTAACCGATACGATCCCCGATTCTTTCGAACGTGATGACATCAAAAAAGCACTTGCTCTCTTCGCAGATACGCTTGATATGAGCGATGCTAACGCTTGGTTTGAAAGAATCAAGGTAATTGCCGACGATCTCGGTTTTGCGTCTGATATGAAGCAGTACAAAGCCGATCCCGCCGCATTTAAGGGCAGCGTTGCAGACATCAGTATGTTTATTCGCGTTGCCGTCACCGGAAAAATGAATTCTCCCGATCTGTTTACGGTTATTTCCATTATCGGACGTGAGAGAACTCTCGACCGTGTACGTAAATTTTCCGAATCTCTCTGAAATGGAGTAAAAACATGGAAATTGAAGGAAAAGAAATACAAAGCAATTTTATTCACGAGATCATTGATGCCGATCTCGAACTCAATCCCGGTCTGAAGATCCACACCCGATTCCCTCCCGAACCGAACGGTTACCTCCATATCGGTTCAGCCAAAGCGATCCGCATAAATACACAGGTCGCAAAAAAATACGGCGGTCTTTTTAATCTCCGTTACGACGATACCAACCCCGTCCGTGAGGATGACGAGTATGTTCAATCTATTTACGAGGATCTGAAATGGCTTGGCTGCGAGCCAACCGGCGGTGTTTTTTACGGCTCGGATTATTTTGACAAGTGCTATGAGTTTGCCGTAAAACTCATCAAAGAAGGCAAGGCATACGTTGACGATCTTTCCGCCGAGGAAATGAAGGAATACCGCGGAACGCTCAATACCCCCGGAAAGCCTTCTCCTTTCCGTGACCGTACCGTTGAGGAGAATCTTGATCTCTTTGAAAGAATGAAAAACGGTGAATTTGCCGACGGTTCTCACACCCTCCGTGCTAAAATCGACATGGCAAGTCCCAATATGAATATGCGCGACCCTGCGATCTACCGCATAGTTCACACTTCTCATCACCGTCAGGGCAGCAAGTGGTGCATTTATCCTCTTTATGACTTTGCCCATCCGATTCAGGATGCCCTTGAAGGAATCACACACTCTCTTTGCTCGATCGAATTTGAAAATCACCGCCCTCTTTACGAATGGGTAGTTGACAATGTCGGTTTTGAAGTTAAACCTAAGCAGAGAGAATTTGCTCGCCTTAATGTCACTCACACCGTAATGAGCAAAAGATATCTCCGTCAGTTGGTGGAAACCGGTCTCGTTGACGGGTGGGATGACCCCCGTATGCCCACTCTCTGCGGTCTGCGCCGCCGCGGATATACTCCATCCGCAATCTTTGATTTCGTTGACAGAGCCGGTGTCGCAAAGGTGTACAGCGTTGTTGACATTGAACTGCTTGAACACTGCATTCGTGAGGAACTGAACTTAACAGCGCCCAGACGCATTGCTGTGATGAAACCCATAAGACTTATAGTTGACAATTTCCCTGAAGACAAGGTCGAATACTTTGATCTTCCCAACAATCCTCAGGATCCCGAAGCCGGTACACGTGCGCTTCCTTTCACCCGTGAACTCTTCATTGACGCTGACGACTTTGCAGAAGTACCTCCTTCCAAGTTTTTCCGCTTAAAACCCGAAGGTGAAGTTCGTCTCATGGGCGCTTATATCGTTAAATGCGGCAAAATCGAGAAAGACGAAGACGGTAATATCACAGAGGTGCACGTCACCGCTGATATTGAAACCGGAAACGGTAATCCCGCCGACGGTCACAAGGTCAAAGGTACTATCCATTGGCTGTCTGCCAGATTTGCCATCCCCGCAAATGTCGTCCTTTACGATTATCTTTTTACTCTTGAAAATATTGACGATATGCCGGAAGGCAAAACGTATAACGATTATCTCAATCCTGATTCCGCCATCCGTCTCGAAGGGTGCATGGTAGAGCCTTCTCTCGGAAATGCCGAAGCAGGTGAAAGATTCCAGTTCGTCCGCAACGGTTACTACGTCAAGGACACTAAAAATACCGATACCTTCAACCGCATAGTCGGTCTTAAAGATAGTTTCCCGAAAAAATAATGGAAAAAATTTTTTCTTCTCATCATTTTCCGCTGCTTGTTCTTCTGTGCTGGCTGCTGATCATTTCCGTGATCTCAGTGTCTGTCACGGTCTACGACAAATGGGCGGCAAAAAGAAGACCAAAGCACAGGACTCGTGAGCGGACTCTTCTGCTGCTCTCTGCATTCGGAGGGTCTCTTGCCATGTATCTTACAATGCTTGGAATAAGGCATAAAACCCGGCACAAAAAGTTTATGATTGGTATCCCTGTTATAATGATTTTGCAGGCTGTTCTTCTGTTTTCGGCTTTTTACTTCGGGATCCTGATATTCTGATTTAATATCGGGGTGTTAAAAAAGTCTTTCGACTGTTTTGGCACCCCGTCATTTTTGTTTAAACCTCTGATTTGTTTTTAGTATATTTTTTCTTTTCCTGCACACAACATCTTGATTTTTTCTTAAATATATTGTATATTATATATAGGTATTTTATTTCCCCTTTTTAACTTTTTAAGGAGTCAATTTTGAGAATTTCGGTCGCTCTTGCTGCTTACTGCGGTGAAAAATATATTGAAGATCAACTGCGCTCGATCCTATTGCAGTTACCCGAAGACGGTGAAATCGTCGTTTCCCTCGATCCCTCAACAGACCGGACAGCTGAAATTTTATCCGGTATTTCCTCAGAAGACAAACGTCTGCGGGTGATCAACGGTCCGGGAGAAGGACTTATCGCTAATTTCGGAAACGCTGTGTCGGCCTGCCGCGGAGATATAATATTCCTTTCTGATCAGGATGACGTATGGCTGCCCGAAAAAGTGAAACTTATGTGCTCCGCTTTCGACGATCCAGATGTCACCGCAGCAATTCATGATGCTTCGGTAACCGACGGAGAACTCAATGTGATCTCAGAATCTTTTTTTGCAGTTCACGGAAGGAAAGAAGGCACTTTTAACAACTGGCTGCGGAATTCATATATAGGCTGCTGCATGGCTTTCCGCCGTGAGATCATTCCGGCTATCCTGCCGTTTCCCGACAAATTACCTATGCACGATCAATGGATAGGCATTATCGGAGAACAGATCGGACGTACAGCCTTTATTGATAAGCCTCTTATCCTTTGGCGACGCCACGGAGATAATTCATCATCCACCTCACATGCGGGTATCCGTCAGATGATTAAATGGAGAGCATCTCTTGCACTTGCCCTTTTTAAACGCAGAAAAGAAGTTGCCCGTGTCAGACAAGAAAGGGCAGGGTCGAAGAATGAAAATTGAAGCTGTCATTGTCGTTTATAACCGGGACCTCGAAAACTCGCCTTCATATTCTTCCCTGCTTCTATCCGGCGTGGGTATTACTGTTTGCGACAACAGTATATCTGTAACTCGCAATGAGGAAAAAGCAAAATCCGACGGTGTACGCTACCTTGATATGAATGGAAATGCGGGACTTCCGCGTGCTTACAACCGTGCTTTTGATTCTTTATCCGACGTTTCCGACGATACTCTTATCTGTCTTTTTGACGACGACACGGAGATACCTTCTGGGTACTTCTCCGCTCTTGCCGATGCAGCTGAGAAAAATCCGGAAGCAGCCGCCTTTTTACCCGTCGTCCGTGAGGCCGACAACGGTCTCATTATGTCCCCGTGCAGAATAAAAGGCTGCCGCGTCAGCCGCGCTGACGATCCTTTTGCCGTTTCTGCGAATGAACTAACGGGTATTAACAGCGGTCTTGCGATCCGTTCCGCAACGGCACGTAAATTCAAATATAACGAAAAACTTTTCCTTGATTATGCTGATCACGACTACATCCGTAGACTCAAAAATTCCGGCGCACAACTCGCGGTATTTGATTCACCTCTTATTCAGCATTTTTCACGCAGCGGAAATGTATCACGGAAATCGGCTGAAAAAAGATTCAATTTATTTAAAAAAGATTTTACTGTTTTCTGCTCCGAGGGATCTCTCGCGGACAGAATCTACTGCAAATTATATCTCTTACGGCGTAAGGCTCAGATCGCCCGTATGCCTGCGGATAATGATCACGGAGAGGAATAATCATTATGAACGATATCAGTATCAGCGTAGTCTCACACAATGACTGCGACAACGTACGTATCCTGCTTCAGAATCTGACGGAACACACAAAAGGTATCTCATATCACGTTTACGTTGTCGATAATGGGGAGCCGGACTATTCCACTGCCTCCGTCCTTAAAAATGAATTCATTGATAATGAAAATATAACATTCCTGACCTGCAAAAATAACGGTTTCGGTGCCGGTCACAACTCTGTTATGAACCTTATCGATTCTGAATACCATGCAATCATCAATCCCGATATCAGAATCGAAACAAATGTACTGCCTGAACTTACCGAATATCTGAAAAATCACCCCGAAACCGCTCTTGTAACTCCTCAGATACGCAATGCTGACGGATCGGAACAGTTCCTGCCCCGACGTACTCCGAACTTCCGTTATCTTGTTCTCGGAAGGCTTTCGGAAAAAGTCAAAGCATTCCAAAAATACCGTGATGAATACACGATGAGAGGCATAGACTGCTCCTCTCCCGTTAAGATCGAGTTCTGCACCGGCTGTTTTATGGTAACAAAAACTGCTTTTTTCAAAGGAGTCGGCGGGTTTGACGACAAATACTTTATGTATTTTGAAGACGTCGATCTTACCGAACGTATGCAGGAATTCGGCAACACCATGCTGATCCACGACAGTTATGTTATACACGACTGGCACGGCGGAAGCCGAGGAAATAAACAACTGATGAAGATCCATATCAAATCAATGTTCCGATATTTCCTCGATCGCCCGCGCGTACGCCGTCAATTAAAAAAGAAACTTGCGAAAAAAGCAGGGACAAAAGTATAAATACAAATCAAAGGAAGGGCGAAAATGAGTTGTCCATACGGTATCAACTTAAAACTCCGCATTGACGGAGGCTCTCACGATGAATATATGACGGGAACTATGTCGGGTTTTCCGGCGGGTGTTTCCGTTGATCCCGACAAAATGCGTGATTTTCTGCTTCGCAGAGCACCGGGACGTGATCCTCTCGCAACGGCACGCCGCGAAACCGACGAACCGGAATTTATCCGCGGAATCACCGACGGTGTCACCGACGGCGGAATCATTGAATTCCGTATATTTAACCGCGACTCACGTCCTTCCGACTATAATTTCAACGATACTCCCCGCCCTTCTCACGCTGATCTTGCCGCCGTTGCCGCTTACGGAAAAAATGTTGACCTTCGCGGCGGAGGACATTTTTCCGGGAGACTGACCGCGATTCTCTGCGTCGCCGGTTTTCTTGCAAAACAATTCCTCGCTCAAAAAGGAATATTCGTAATCGCGCACGCGCTTTCTGTCGGAACGGTAAACGATACACCGTTTGATCCCGTGAATGTCGGCGAGACGGAACGCTCAATTCTTGAAAATAAAAACTTATCCGGTATGTTTCCGGTCCTTGATACTGAATCGGGTGAGCGTATGCGCAAAGTCATTTCAGATGCGAAAGCCGACCTTAACAGCATAGGCGGAGTGATAGAATGCGCGATCTGCGGCATTCCTGCCGGACTCGGTGAGCATATGTTCGCGGGACTTGAAGCACGTATTTCGTCAGCTGTCTTCGCCATTCCCGCCGTCAAAGGTATAGAATTCGGCTCCGGATTCTCCGGGAGTGAAAAGCGCGGCTCGGAAAACAATGATCCTATTATTACCGACGGAAAACATATCTGTACAGAAACCAACAACTGCGGAGGAATTCTGGGGGGGATGTCTGACGGAATGCCGATTATTTTCCGTGCCGCAATAAAGCCAACTCCGACAATAGGCAAGGAACAGCATACGGTATCTCTTTCGCAAATGAAAAACGTTACCGTAAAAATATCCGGAAGGCACGATCCGTGTATAGTTCCCCGTGCCGTTCCAGCCGCAGAAGCAGCCGCTGCCATTGCCGTATGTGATGTCCTCCTTGATCCTGTGAAATCCTTACGCGGTATTGACGCAGAACGAGGATTGATCGATCTTTGCGACAGACAGATCACCGACGCATTTATTGCAAGATGTTCTGCCGTGCGCCGTATCGGTCATTTGAAAAAAGCATCTATGAGTTCGGTTTTCGTTCCCGAACGGGAATCCGAACTTAAAAAAAGACTTTCTATTCTGTCCGGCGAAAATTCCGATAACTGCCTTGAACTTTACGACACGATCCTGCGTATTTCAAGAAACATTCAAACAAAACCTACCGCCATTATAAGCGGATTTTCAAATAAAAAAGTATTTCTTATCGGTCATCCGCTCGGTCACAGCATTTCACCGAAGCTGCACGGATTCCTCGCTGATTACAAGTATTCACTGAAGGATTTATCCGGTGAAGAACTTCCCGCTTTTCTGCAAAAGAAAGATTTTGACGCTCTGAACGTAACCGTTCCTTACAAAAGAGATATAATTCCTTTTCTCGATACCCTCTCCCCTACTGCCGCTCACTGCGGTGCTGTCAACACGGTACTGCGTCTTGAAGACGGAAGACTTGCCGGATTCAATACCGACGTATACGGATTTGATTTTCTGCTCCGATTTTCAAATATCAGTGTTGAGGGTAAAGATGTTGTTATTCTCGGAACAGGCGGTGCCGCAGCAGCAGTTCGTGAAGCCGTAACGCGCCAAAAGTGCCGCACTGCTCTATTGGGATCACGCAGGAATGCCGGCGATATAGGCTATGACAATCTCAAAGATATTGTCTGCAAAAACACAGTGATCGTAAACGCGACACCAGTCGGAATGTATCCTCATTACGACGAATGTCCGCTGAGTTCCGACATTATCGCAAAAGCCGGCGCAGTAATAGATCTTACTTATAATCCGTTCCGTACAACTCTGATCTGCCTTGCGGAAGAACTCGGAATCCCTGCCTGCGGCGGTCTTCCCATGCTTGCAGCTCAGGCTGCACAGACGTGCGGAATTGTTACCGGTAAGTTCACGTCAGAATCTGTTTCCGACGAAGAGGCAGTCGTGAACATAATACGCTGCCTGAAAAATGAACTCAGGCACATTGTTCTTATCGGTATGCCGGGATGCGGAAAATCCACAGCAGCACGACGACTCGCCGAAATACTTGACAGACAAGTGATAGACACAGACGAGGAAATTTTCTATTCTTCCGGAAAAACTCCCGAACAGATAATTCGTGAGAACGGCGAGGAAGAATTCCGGAAGATCGAGCATCGGGAACTTCTCCGTGCCCTTCGTCACTCTCCCGCCGTGATCGCCGCAGGCGGAGGAATTGTAACCCGAGAAGACAATTATCTTCCTCTCAGACAAGTCTGCGCGGTTGTACTTTTGAACACTCCGCTTGAAAAACTGTCTGCCGAAGGAAGACCTTTGACACAAAGTGAAGGTGTCGAACGTCTTTTTGAACAAAGATATGAAAAATACATTCGCTTTTCTGATTTTTCAGTTGATACTGACTCTGATACCGACGTTACGGTAAGACGCATTATTGAGGTAATACAATGAGATTTCTCATATTGAACGGACCGAATATCAATATGCTCGGCATACGTGAACCCGATATTTACGGGAGAAAAACGTATTCAGATCTTTGTGCTGCGATTAACGCCGCCTGCGGTGATGATCCGCATGAAATATTTCAGTCAAATCACGAGGGCATCCTTGTTGACAAGATTCAGGATGCTTACGGACAATTTGATGCAATCATCATCAACCCCGCAGCATATACCCATACAAGCATTGCAATTCATGATGCTCTTCTTGCCGTTGGTATCCCCGTTGCCGAAGTACATCTGACTGACATTTCATCCCGTGAAGAATACCGTCATATTTCCTATATCACTCCTGCAGCTGATGTTGTAATCACGGGACACGGTATTGACGGTTATGCCGAAGCTATTGAATATATGAAAGGAAAATACGGAAATGAAGACTAATGATACCAAAAACTTCTTTCGACTGGTCATCTGTCTTTTAACCGCCGCTTTGCTTTTCTCATTTGCTGCGGGATGCGGTAATTCTTTCGGCAGCTTGGCTGAATCCGGCAGCACTTCGGTATCACTGATTCCCACTGATAACGAAGTATTTGATTCCGTCTTTCCCGGTCCGGAAAATACAGACGCTGCCGATAGTGACAACGATATAATTCCGACCTCTTCATCCGATAACGAGACAACTTCAAACATTCCCGAATCGACAGATGAATCACCTTCCGGAATGAGTGAAGTTACAACAGCAGATTCTATCCCTGAAACGACTTTGCCGGGAACTCCCGCAGATACATCTTTACCCGAAACAGTTCAGACTGTCTCTCCGGAGACCGAAAATGATACTGTTCCCGATACTACTGCTCCCGAAACCGATGAAACATCTGCGGAGGCTACGGCGGAAATTCAGTCTCTTCCAGCTGACACCGCGACAGACGAATCTGAAAAGGCACCGGAAACTACAACTGCCCATATTCACGATTTCAGCAATTGGACCGTAATCCATGCTCCGACTTGCACTGAAAATGGTCTGAAGCGTTCGGTTTGTTCCTGCGGTGAAATAAAAAATGAACAGATACCCGCTTCGGGACATACTGTTGTAATTGACCCCGCAGTCGCCCCCTCGTCAGGGAAAACGGGACTGACGGAAGGCAGCCACTGCAGCGTATGCGGCGCGATACTGGTCCCGCAGAATAAGATTTTACAAACAGACACTTCCGACCCTCACAATTATGAGTCTGACCAGGGTTACAAATACCTTGCCTCTCTTCCTAAGGGAGTCGGAATGTGCAAACTTTACGATTCTTTCGAAAAAGATTGCTACAACTTTCATTCAGATACATCGAGAAATCTATCTTCGGATACCGTTATTTCCGAAGTCAATATAACCGAACTCGGACTTACGGTCGAGGAAGCTTACTCCGTATGGAGCGTTTTCAAGTATGATCACCCTCTGTTCTATTGGATAGATTCTTCAGTCGGATCAAAGAAAATTTCATACGGCGGTCAACCCGCAACATATTTTGTTCAGCTCAGTGCAAACAGCAATTTTGCTTCAGGATCAGTACGAGCAGGGATCAACAAGAAAATCTATGATACTTCAGAAACTCTGCAAAATGTCTACGGAGTGGAAAAATCCGCATATATGATCGCTCTCGGATATCACGATCATATCGTTCAAAAACTCGAATATGCCTATAAGTCCGACGGAAAAACTCCGGAAACCGCTTCGTGGGCCCATTCGATCGAAGGTTTCTTTACCCATAACAGCGGTGTTTGCGAGTGCTACGCCAAAACTTTCCAGTTATTTATGAATCTCAACGGAATCGAATGCATTTATGTAACAAACGACAGCCACGCATGGAATCTTATCCGCCTCGACGACGGTAAATGGTATTGGGTTGACGTAACGTGGGATGATGCTCCGAACTGGAAGGAAGGATATTGTCATCTGTACTTCTGTACGACGGATAACGAAAATATCTGGGACGGATACGGAATGTCATTAAACGAAACATTCTTTACAAATCCCGATCATGCTCTGAATACCACAAACGAATACGGGGTGAGTTTTTCAATAGGTATTCCCGAAAGATCCTCAACTCCATATACTTCGGATTCGTTCCCGATTGTCCCTGAGGAATTTAAGATCGGATCTACGAATTACCGTGTCTCCGGTTATTCTTTGATCAGTGTTTCATTTTACATAGTCGGAACAGAATTTCCCGACACCATGGACTATCGTGGGAGAACATACAATGTCTTAAAGCCTGAATAAAAATATGCGCCGTCCTCAGCAGGGCGGCGCATATTACTTATTAACATTGGAAGAATTAAAATTCGGTTGCAGGATCTGAAAATTCCTTTACACGCTGTAAAAATGCTTCCATTGCTTCCTCACGGAAAGCAGCTCGTGCATTTCCGCCGGCAAGACGGATAAGATACTCGCAAAATTCCGGATTCAGCGGAAGAATCGGACCGAGAAGCTGAGTTCCGAAAAAATTCTTTCTTCTCACGCCTTCAAATCTGTTTGATTTGTTCATTCCGAGTCCGCGCGTGACTTCGATGAAGTATTCTTCCGAATTGTCTCCTGTTACTTCTCCGAACTGTGAACGGAAACCTGTGATCGTCATATTTTCAAATTTCGCAAGCACTTTTGCATTGCAGCGTTTGAACCAATCGGTGCTGACGGAAAAATCAAATATTCCGAGACCGTCGATCTCTTTTTCCTCGGTAACGTACTTTATTTGACCGTAAAACACTTCTGATGCGTTTCCTGTCATAAGGAAGACAACCCCGTCGTCGATCAGGTCGCAGATACGTTCACGATATGGGCGCAGTTCTTCAATAACGAGCCTCTGCGTACTCTCGCTCATAGACCCCATAATGATCATATCAGGTCTGTAATCAGCAAAATACGGGCGGGATTTGAGCGGAGTATGTATGAACTCCGCGTCGTGAAGCGTTGCTTTGAGATATGCGGCATTCTGCGGATCTCCGTAAAGATTGCATATCTCATCATAAAGGATCTCTATTTTCATAACGCTTTTCCTCCCTTTTCGATAAGTTTCTGTTTTACAACATCCGCTTCGGCAAGGATATACGGGTCATAAAGGACGCAGATATCTGTGTGATTATCGGTATCCACATAATCCGCACCTGATGCCGCGTCGTCGGTAATTTTAATTTTTCTCCCGTCTACTCCCGCAAGAAGAGCGCGCAAACGCTGATCACGGCATCGTTTCCCGGCAAAAATGATCTCGTCGATCGAAGGATCTGTCAGAGCAGAATAATCACAGTCATACAGCCAGCAGGTACTTTCGGAATTATTGGTGTTGTCGGATTTATCGTCAGTCATGATAAGAAGGCTCTTCTTGAGGCCGGGATATGAAACAACGTAGGAAAAAGCACGTGAGCACGCAATGGGATTCTGACCTTTTGCCAACTGCATTATTACATTGAGTTTTCCTGCGGTAAAACGATCAAAACGTGAACTTACAATCTTCTGCTTATCGAATGATTTACTGATCTGCTCATACGAAAGTCCGAGTAGTGTCAGAACCGCAACAGCACCGCAGCAATTATAGATGTTCACAAGATTATCGTTGACAAGTTTATACTTTTCTTCTTTTCCGTCGTGAGAAACAGTAAATGTCAGGTTTCCCCGATCAATGTCGGTAATAGTGAAATCTCTGTCGGGAGAACATAAATCACATTCAGAACAGTGAACTCTGCCGATATGGTTGTACCTGATGTAATCCGCAACAAGAAGTGATCCGCATTCAGGACAGTAGGTGATATCACGATTCATTCCCTCTGCACTCTTTTGAGGGATCTCGGCTTCCATACCGAAATACACTCTGTCTTTATTCTGCGGTGCAAGACGTGAACAGATTATATCGTCGGCGTTCAATACAAGCTTGGTGCTCGCTGGAACGGCTTTATTTATGATGAATGAAATAAATTCCGTGTGCGCGTTTCTTTTGAGAGAATCGCGCATTATATTATTGCAAATGAGAATATCGGGTGTGATGTACTTGTACACAAGCAATGAACTGCGCTCGTCAACTTCAAGCACGGCGATCTCTTTTTTCGGTTTCCCGGTGAATGTTGAATCCGCAATCAGCGCAGATGTTACTCCTGCCTGAATATTTGATCCGTAACTGTTATTCGTTACTGAATATCCACAGTCCGTAAGCACGGAAGCGATCAGGTTGCTCGTTGTCGTCTTTCCGTTCGTTCCGGTAACACAGACAGTTGTCGGCGGCATTTTCAGATGTCCCAAAAAATCGGGGCATAGTTTTAAAGCAATAATTCCGGGGGTACAGCTTGCTTGTCTGCCGAGCATACGCAGAGCAACCCTTGCGCTCTTTGCGGCAAGCATTGCAAAATAGAATTTTATTTTATTACTCATTTTATTTTCTTTCCTTTGGAGACAGCCTGTAAAAGCAGGTGTTCCGTTTTTTCGGCGTTACTTCATTATCTTACCGCAAAAAGCAAAAAAAGTCAATATATATATAATCAAATAAGTATTATTTAGGGAAAAATGTTATTTTTATTCACGGTAAAACATTGACTTTAATTTTGCGATAGGTTATAATTATCTTAAACAATAATTATGTGAGGTAAAAAATGGAATCCTTACCCGTTATTTATCATGATGTTGATTTATGTGTAGTTGGCGGCGGTTTTGGTGGAATGCTTACTGCTATTTCCGCGGCACGTCACGGTGCAAGAGTTGCTCTTATGCACGATCGTCCCGTACTCGGCGGAAATGCGTCTTCTGAGATCCGTATGTGGGTCTGCGGAGCCGGAAGCCGAGTCCGTAATTTGCAGGAAACCGGCATTATGGAAGAGATTGCACTTGAAAATATGCATCGGAATCCCTCACGAAACTGGTCGATCTGGGACAGCATTCTTTATGAAAAAGTCCGCTTTGAGCCGAATATTGACCTTATCCTGAACTGCGCCTGCAACGCCTGCGAGACTGACGGGGATCATATTGTCTCAGTAAGCGGTTTCCAACTAACTACATACACAAATCACGTTGTACGTGCAAAAATTTTTGCAGACTGTTCCGGGGACAGTATCCTTGCCCCCCTCAGCGGTGCGGAATACCGCGTCGGGCGTGAAGCCAGAAACGAATTCGGCGAGGAATTCGGTCTTGACGAAGCCGACCGCCGCACTATGGGCATGAGCGTTCTGATTCAGGCTCGCGAAACAGACCACAAAGTTGAATTCACCCCTCCCGATTGGGCATACGACTTTCCCACCGACGATGATATGCACAATAAACCCCACGAATGCCTTGTAAAACCCAACACCAATTTCTACTGGATCGAACTCGGCGGAGAAATGGACACAATACGCGATACCGAAAAGCTTCGCGACGAACTTCTGAAAATTGCATTCGGTGTATGGGATCACATGAAGAATCACGGCGACCACCATGCCGACAACTGGGAACTTGAATGGATGGGGTTCCTTCCCGGAAAACGTGAAAGCCGCCGTTATGTCGGCGACTATATTCTGACTCAGTCTGATGTTGAAGATGGCGGGAAAAAGTTTGAGGACACCGTCGCCTACGGCGGTTGGCAGATTGATAACCATCTGCCGGGCGGATTCTTTATGGACGGAGGAACAAACGGCGGTGATTTCCTGCAAAAACGCCGTCTGTCTCTTCCCTACTCAATACCTTACCGCTGCCTCTACTCCAAAAATATTGACAACCTGATGTTTGCCGGACGCAATATCAGTGCCTCTCACATTGCTTTTGCCTCAACCCGAGTTATGGGTACGATAGGCATTATGGGACAGGCTGCCGGGACCGCCGCGGCCATTGCCGTTAAAAACGGTATGCTTCCACGTGATATCTACAAATACAAGATCACCGAACTTCAGAATGAACTTATGGAAGACGACTGTTTCCTGCCCGGATTCAGCCGAAAGAATTACGCTCTCTCAGGGGATGCCGAACTATCTTGCGAATACGGTGACTGCTCTGCTCTGCGCAGCGGCACCGACCGCCGTATTTTCGGATCTGATAACGGTTACTTCGGAAACATCAATAAGCCTATTACCTACAGTTTCAAAGAGAAGAAACATATTTCAGGTTTCCGCCTTATCGTTGACTCTGATCTTGACCGTGAACAGATAGACGGTAATCCCGATCTTATGTATATTTCCATGCCGCTTTTCCGTCCGCGTTCATACAACAACACATCTTTCGGTTTCCCGAAATGCCTGCTGAAATCATTCCGTATCGAAGCACTTGCCGATGACGGAAAATGGAACACTGTCTATGCGACTGACAAAAACCACCAGAGAATGATCCGCGAAAAACTTGATGTTGACACAACGGCTATTCGACTCGTTCCCCTCGGCACATGGGGCAGCGAAGCACTGATAAACACTTACGGCAGTGCTGTTGCTCATATTTTCTCATTTGACATCAGATGATTCCTTTGGCAGCCTCCCCTTTTACGGGGACGGCTGCTTTTTGATACGATTAAAGTTATTTATGTAATTTCCCTTGACAAATCAACAAGTCTATATTATAATAATATTAATTCTATGAATAGGAGATGGTATTTTTTTATGGACGGTGACAGTTTATGCTGATCGCAATTTTTGTAATTTTTGTCATTCTGGGCGGATATTTTGCCGGCTCTGAGAGCAGTTTTTCCGCCATGAACAAGATCCGCATAAAAAGCCAGGCCGAAAACGGCAGCCGCAAGGCCAAAAATGCATTGTTCATTGCAAACAATTTTGACCGTGCGCTTACCACGTTGCTTATAGGCAACAACATCACACATATTGCCGCAGCGTCAGTCGCTACGCTTTTCGTTACGCAAAAGTTCGGCGATTCAGAGTCAGTAACGCTTGTCAGCACCTTTATAACCACAGGCATAGTATTTTTATTCAGCGAAATGATACCCAAGAGTTTTGCCAATGACCGCAGCGAGACAATGTCTCTTGCCTGCGCCGGCTCTCTTCGTTTTCTGATGAAGATATTTTCTCCGCTTGTGGCATTTTTCGGTTGGATCTCTGATTTCTTCTCCCATCTGTTCCGCACGACAGAAGAGCCTTCCATTACCGAAGATGAACTCAAAGAAATTATTAATACTGCCGAGGAACAGGGCGTAGTCAATGAGGAACAGTCAGATCTGTTAAAATCAGTGCTTGACTTCAACGATACACGCGCGTCTGATGTTATGACCATGCGTGACGATATCGTATATCTCAATGTCAGGGACTCAAACCGTCAGATCGTTGAAAAAATCAAGTCTATCCCACACTCGCGTCTACCTGTCGTTGATGGGAATCTTGACCGTGTCGTAGGTGTTCTTCCGATCAGAAAATTCCTTCGCGCCTACATGAACAATCCGAAAACAGACATCCGTACGGTCATGCTGAAACCTCACTTCGTTGATTGCAGCGAGACCATAGACGAACTGTTGGATACAATGCGTCAGCACAAGATCTATTTAGGTATCGTACGCGACGAAGACAAACACGTGTGCGGAGTCGTTACCATTGAAGACTTCCTTGAAGAGCTTGTCGGTGAAATCTGGGACGAAGAAGATGTAGTTGACGAAGACTTCTACAAACTCGGCGGAAACCGCTTTGCTATTAATGCCCAACTGAATACCGGTGATGCTTTTGAACGCATGGGACTCGATCGTCCTGACGACAGAATCGCATCTCACTCGATCGGTGTATGGGTCACAGAGCACTTCGGACGTCTTCCCGAAGAAGATGAATCATTCATCTTCGGAAATCTTGAAGTTTCCGTTGAAAAAGTAAACAAAACGCGCGTTATTACCGTAATTATTCATATTCTTGACGAAGATGAACTCGCCGAACTTACCGCACAGTCGGATATTTCCGACGGAGGGAAGGAGGCTGCAGCACAATGACGGGAATTTACATAGCTATTATTTTTCTGATGCTCGTCCTCTCCGCTTTCTTCTCCGGAAGCGAAATATCCTTTAATGCAGCAAACAAAATGCGTTTGCATCACGCTGCCGAAGAAGGAAAAAAGACGGCTAAAATAGCGTACAGTATCAGCGAACATTTCACCACTGCACTTTCGGCTATTCTTATCGGCAATAACCTTGCAAACATTGCCGCTTCCACCTGCGCTACAACGCTTTTTATTCAGTTGTTCACCCACCTGAGCGGCAAAGACAATCTCGCCGGAGTTGCTTCTACGGTATCTACCATTGTAATGACGCTGATAGTTCTGATCTTTGGAGAGATCTGCCCCAAGATCCTCTGTAAGCAGAACGCCGACAAGGTCGTTCGCTGGGTCGCGATACCTGTAAGAGTACTCACGATCGTTCTCTTTCCCGCTGTTATTATCGTGATGGGACTGCTGTGGCTTCTCCGTAAGCTATGGGGGAAAGATTCCGACGGCTCTGCCCCCGACGTAACCGAGGATGAACTTTCTTCCATTATTGACACAGTTGAAGAAGAAGGTGTCATTGACGAAGATCAGAGTGAACTTCTTCAATCTTCTCTTGAATTCCACGAGACCACAATAGAAGAAGTTATGACACCGCGTATTGATCTCGTTACAATCGATATTGATGACGATCCGGAAAATATCCGCAATATAATCGAAGGATCGACATTTTCGCGTATTCCTGTTTACAGCGACAGCATTGATAACATTATCGGAGTACTTTACCTCAATCATTACTTCAAAGAAGCTGTTGACAACAATAAAGTTGACCTTCGCAGTCTTTTGATCAAACCGTGCTTTCTGCACAAGACTATGAAACTTCCGGCTGCGCTGAAGCATCTCCGTGACCGTCAGACTCATATTGCAATAGTAATTGATGAATTCGGCGGCACTATGGGCGTTGTTACCATCGAAGATATTCTCGAAGAAATCGTTGGAGATATCTGGGATGAATCCGACGAGATCGTGCCAAGTATGACAGAGATCGCGCCGAATAAGTATGAAGTAATCGGTGAAATGAACATTGACGATTTCTTCTATGAACTCGATTATGAACCCAAGGACTTCGAATGTGAATACTCAACCGTAGGCGGTTGGGCAATCGAAAACCTGAACTCCGATCCTCACGTCGGTGACATCTTCAAATACGATTTTCTTACTGTTCTCGTTTCAGAGATGGAAGATGATGTCAGAGTCACAAAACTTACCGTTACGGTAGGTGAACGCCCTCAAGAAGACGAAGAAGAAGAATAACAAATAAGCGGCTGCCTCCGGCAGCCGCTTATTTGTGTTCGGTTTCATCTTCATCGGGTTGAATCACACATGCTCCTTCGTGTTCACCTTTGCGAAGAAGAACAACGAAAAAAGTTCTCAGAATAATACTCAGATCAAGTCCTATGGATATATGATCAAGATAGTATTTGTCATAACTCACCTTGGTTTCATCATCAAGGTCGTTTCTTCCCATGACCTGCGCATAACCCGTAAGTCCGGGTCTTACGTCATAAACTCCCGCTTCCTTACGCAAACGCTGAAGATTGAGTTCTTCGGCTATAATCGGTCTCGGTCCGACAATACTCATGTCTCCCTCAAGGATATTGAATAACTGCGGAAGTTCATCGAGACTTGTCCTGCGAAGGAATCTTCCGAATCCGGTAATATATCGTTCCGGATCCTCGATCTCCCCTTTTCCGAGATACGGGGGAGTATCTTTCCGCATAGTGCGGAATTTTAAACATTTGAATATTTTTCCGTCAAGTCCCACTCTGCGCTGTGAAAACACTATCGGTCTGCCGTCGGTCAGAAGAATGACGGCTGCTATTATCAGCAATATCGGAGACAGGATAATGATCGTTAGCAGGCTGGTGAAAACATCAAACACACGCTTGACAAAGCGAAACACCGTCGGCGGTCTGTATTTCTTCATATCAGTTTTTTGCATTATTTCAGTTTTCTGTTCAAGTGTATTATTGGCAGTTCGAAGCGTTAACATTCTTCAATAAAAATATTTAAGAATACATATCACGACATTTTCTGCCATTTTGTGATATTATATCACCAAAACCGCGTTTTGTAAAGTGTTTTTTTGTTTTTATTCGAAATAACACATTATATTATTTATTCATTTGATTATTATATTGCAAAAACAATTTTTTTGTGATATAATAATGTAAGTTAATTATAATTAAACGGAGACTTTTTATCTTATGTGGATATTTTGGTTTTTGTTTTGTATTGAAAATCTGTTTATTAATTTTGCTCTGCAATTTCTGCCGGAAGGTCAGTACGGTTTTTCGGAAGAAACATACATATGGTTGACTGTTATCACCACCTTTATTTTACTGTTATGTATGACTTATCAGTACCGGAATGACCGCAAACTTCTCGGTTTATTCCTAGGAGCATTAACTTTCAGAATCCTTGTATTTGTGTGGATTCAGTATTTCAGTGATATCCTTCTTCTGCCCAATTCAGGATATGACGAGTGGACATTCTACTATAATGCAATATCGCATATCGTGAACGGAACCAAGTTCAGCGGTTATCCCGCTTTCCTCGGTTGGCAATTTACCATTTACGGTTCTTCTATGTTTTTCGGCAGATTTATCAATATTTTGTTTTCAATGTCTGCGCTCTCTGTGATCAACGCCACGCTGCACAAACTCAATATAAGCGAAAAAACAAGATACATCACTATGGCGCTTGCTTGTTTCTTACCTAACTATGCAATTATGTCCGCAGTTCTGCTAAGAGAAAGTCTGTTAATATTGCTTGTATCAATATGCATTTATTTCTTCACAAGGTGGTGGTATGAAGACAATTGGAAATTCCTTTTGATCTCAATAATCATCTCACTTCCGGCAGTTTGGCTTCATTCCGGAACAATCGCTTTTACCGGAGGAATAGCCTGTCTTGCAATAACGTCAACAAAAAAGGACGGAGTTCGCCGTTTTAAAATATTTGACCCCAAAACAATGACAATCTGCATTGTGGGTTTTGTCGCCTTTATGCTTGTGACAATTAACACAGGTATCGGAGATGAACTCGGTATTTCCGCATACTTCCGAGGAGCCGACTCTATCAGTGAAGTTGTCTCCATTTCACAGTACTATGTTGACGGAGCATCTGCTTATAACGCAAACATAATTAACAGTGACAGTCTGCCGGCGTTTATCATTAACACTCCGACAAGAATACTGTACTTTATGCTTTCTCCCATGCCGTGGGACTGGCGAGGTCTAAACGATATTATAGCATTTTTCCTGAGCGGGGTTTTCTATTTCGGCATTTTTGTGTTTGCCATATATTCCATTTTCAAACGCAAGTCTGAGATACCCTCGATGGTTTCGGCATTGTTCTTCGCCTCCGTACTTGTGCTTTTCATTTTCTCATGGGGATGTTCAAATTCCGGTACTGCTCTGCGGCACAGAGACAAGATGATTATGCTGTATCTTGTTGAGTTTGCATTGCTGTGGGACAAGTTTGAATTTAAGTCAAAAAAGAACAAAAAAATTATGGAAGATCCGCGATCTTTGCTATATTCCAAAGGAAAAAACTGAAAAGATTCGAAAATCAGGAGAATTTTCAAATGAAATTCAGCGTAATAATTCCCATATACAACAGTTCGGATTATCTCAGAAATTGTCTTGACAGCCTGCTGTGCGGCAATGAAAAGCTTGCAGCGGAAGACGTTTTTGAATTGGTCCTGATTGATGACGGATCAAGTGACGGATCGGGAGACATCTGTCGTGAATACGCCGGAAAATACGGGAATATTAAATTTATCTCACAGAAAAACTCCGGTCCCGCTGCTGCACGAAATAATGGAATTGAAGCTGCAAGCGGAGATTATCTCACTTTTGTTGATTCAGATGATATGGTCAGCAAGGATTACTTCAATGTACTCAACGAAACGATAGAAAAAACAAATTCAGATCTTGTTTTCTTCGGAATCAGACATATCGGGAAAAACGGAGAGATTCTTCGTACTTTTCCTGATACAACAACGGCTGTTTTGGGGAAAAACAATATAATACGTTTTATTACTGATCACTTTGAAAGCGGTGATCTTAACAGTACCGCCAACAAGGCATTTTCTTCATCTCTGTTCAAAGAAAAAGGACTCAGATATCCTGACGGAACTGTTGTTGAAGAAGATTTACTGATGGTACTTCGTGCGATAGACCTCTCTGCTTCGCTCTCTTCGATCTCAAATGGATTGTATTTATATCAACGTCGTGAATCAGGAAGCGTAACAACTAAATACAATCCGGATAAATTCGACTGCAAGGGAAATGCCTACCGTGAAGAAATTGAGTGGGCAAAGAAAAACTACAGTCCCGAGTTTGAGAAAATATTCAACGAAAACTACCTGACATACATAAGTGCCTGTATTAACAATTTACTATATTCGGCTTGCCCTCTTTCACGCAAAGAAAAACTTAAAGAGATCCGGCGTTTTTACTCTTCCGAGGACACGTTGGAATGCATTTCACGAACAAATCCTTCCTCTGCCCGCGGGAAAATGATGCTTTTCCTGATCAAACACCGTCTGATCCGCACAAGTTTGTTTATTCATTCGGTCGTTTTCCAAATTAAAAGACGTTGAGGATGATACGATGAAAAAAAAGTTGTTGTTTCTCACAGTTCACTTTGACACCGGCGGAACAGAAAAAGTTACTTATGATATTATAAAAAACATTGATCCCGAAAAATACGATATTACTCTTATGAGCATGTACGCCGGTGGGTATTATTGGGATAACATTCCGGACTATGTACACAAAAAATACTTTTTTCCCCGGTTTATTCGTTTCGTAATACGCTACGTTACCTCTTTCCCTGCTTCTTTGGTTTACCGTACCTTCATTCATGACAAGTATGATGTCGAGATAGCCTGCGGGGACGATATTCCTTCCCGTGTGATCGGTCACTCACCTTCCAAAACATCAAAAAAAATTGCCTGGATCCATATGGACGTCATTGAACGCGGATATCAGGGATTTGAGATGAAAACAAAACGAGGAAGAAAAAAATTTTACCGGAATTTTGATAAGATCGTCAATGTGTCGCAGGATTGTGAGAAGAAATTTATCCGGAAATTCGGTGCAGATCTTCCCACGTGTGTCATTTATAATCCGGTTCCCTCCGAAGAAATCAGAAAAAAGGCGGAAGAATCTCCTGCACTCATACTTCCCACAGATCGTTTCAACATCGTTTGTATCGGTCGTTTTACGCCTCAGAAAGGCTTTGACAGACTGATCGAAGTATACGGTGAACTGAAAAATGAGGGAATAAAACCGACACGAATTACGATTCTCGGTGAAGGATATGAACGTGAATTTTATGAGAAAATGATTACGGAACGCGGTCTCGGCGATGACATTATTCTTGCCGGATACTTCAACAATCCATATCCGATTCTGAAACAAGCGGATCTGTTTCTTCTATCGTCACGTGACGAATCGTTTTCTCTTGTTACAGCGGAAGCAATGGTGCTTGGTATTCCCGTGATGAGTACCAGATGCGTAGGTCCTGTGGAACTTCTGAAAAACGGTGAGGCCGGGATGCTTGTCGACAACACTTCGGATGGTATCAAAAACGGACTGCGTGAGTTGCTTGTCAATTCTGACACATATGAAAAGAGCCTGGAAATTGCTTCCCGAAATACAGATAATTTCGATCTTCACAAACAAATAAACAAAATAGAAAAATTACTGTCGGGAGACCCCGAATAAAAACTGATTCATTTCATTCCTCAAAATATCCCCCCAAAAAAGGAAACCTGCTTATGGAATTGTCAATCATTACGCCGATATTTAACGGCGGAAAATTCGTTGCACCGTTGTGCCGTAATGTACTGTCACAATCAATTGAAGACTGGGAATTGCTGCTGATAGACGACGGATCGACAGATGATACTGGTTTGATCTGTGACACATTTGCTGCAGAGAATCCGAGCCACATCCGAGTTATTCACAAAACCAACGGAGGAGTTTCTACCGCTCGTAATCTCGGACTTGAAGAAGCCCGTGGAAAGTACATCGGTTTTATTGACTGCGACGACGGAATTTATCCGGATATGTTCCGAAAACTGATCGAAAAAGCAGAAAGCGAAAAATGCGACCTCGTAATGGGCGGATATGAAAAGGTCAGCGACGACGGAACCAAAAATCCCGTTTTTCTTCCCTTTCATGATGATCTGCCGGAAGACGCCGCCGGATCCACAGCATATTCAATGGCATTCTGGGACGGATATTACAAAGGTAAAAAACAGGCAATGCTTTACGGCAGCGTCTGGCCGAATCTGTATCGTGCAGACATTATCAGGGAAAACAACATCAGATTCCCGGTCGGAATTACAATAGGGGAAGACACGATTTTCAATATTACATATCTGTCTTTTGCGAAAAAAATCGGAGTTGTGAACGAACCACTCTATATGTATAACGTTTCTTCGTCTTCCGCCACGCGGAAGCAGAATAAAAAGTTGTGGGAAAGATACAAGGATTTGCTTGGCAAATCGGTTGATACCCTGACGGAACGTTTTGGAAACAGCGAGGATCTTGAATACAACAGGCATAAGCAGGCTATCAATTTTGCAGTAAGTTATGCAGAAGAACAGCTTTGTGTTTTCTACTCCGGTAAAGAACTGAAAAGTAAACTGAAAGAACTCTGCTCCGATCCGCTTCTGCATGAATCAAGCGGTTTTATTCTGAAACACGGAAAAGAAAAAAAGGAAAAAATCCAAGCTTTCCTTTGGTATAATAAATTGTTATCAGCAATTACTTTTTGGCTGAATCATTGATTATTATATGCTCCGATTCACATCCTTGCTCCAATCAACCCATGATCAACAACTGCATTCATAAATGTGAAAAAGCTGATTGTGCTGTAATATCAAACACTTTAACAGAAGCCTTCAACTATAATGACGATGGATTCCAAAAAACAACTTGATGTTATTAAATAAATAAGAGATCATAAGATGAAAAAAATACTGCTTCACGGATATACACAGAATAATCTTGGAGACGATCTGTTTTTTCGTGTCATAACTGACAGATACCCTGATGTTAAGTTTTATCTTCCTACTCTGAGAACGGAGAACAAATCAGTTTTTTCAGATATCAGTAATCTGAGAATTGTTGATTTCTTGGGTATTTCCAAGCTAACATCACATAAAACATATTTGTTGCCGAAACTGTACAGCAAACTTTATATGAAAAGATTTGATGCGGTTGTCTGTATCGGCGGTTCTCTTTTCATTGATCAAAAGAACCCTCCCGTTTATCACCGCAGAGAAGTTGAAAACTATTCTTTTATTCAGGATTGGGAAATAGCCGCAAAAGCCGGAAAGCCATATTTTGTTCTCGGTGCCAATTGGGGACCCTGTTTCAACGACTACTTCTTTGAAAACTTCAACCGCGCCTTTGATTCTATTACTGATATATATTTCAGAGACAGTTTTTCTGCTGATGTTTTCAAAGCAAAGAAAAACATCAGGCACGGCGGTGACATTCTGATGGGGGCAGAATACGTTAAAAATGCTGTCAGCTGCAAAAGCAAAAAGAAGCAAGTTGCCATATCAGTTATTGATGTCTCACAAAAAAGCGAATATCAGTCTTCCGGTGATTCTTATACGAATAAAATCGTTGATATCTGCCGTGAATTTACAGGGTTGGGATATGAAGTGATTCTTATGTCTTTCTGCCGCTCAGAAGGAGATGAAACACAAATAGACCGTATTATTGGTAAACTCGGCGGAATTGAAAATGTACGTGTACTGAATTATTCGGAAAACATTTGTGAAATGCTCTCAGCAATAGCTGAATCTGAGCTCGTAATAGCTTCCCGTTTCCACGCCACCGTTCTCGGATGGACACTTGGAACTCCGGTCTTTTCCCTGGTTTACAGCAATAAAACCATCCATATGCTTGAAGATTGCGGCGTCAGCCAAGGTTATATCAGAATCGACGATTTATCGAACGTTTCTGCAGAACAGATTATTTCTCAGGCAATACTTGTCGACTCAAAAGAATTCACAGGTACCGATGCCGCATTTGCCGAACTTGATAAACTCATCAAAAGCATTTAAAGGAGAATTGAAATGAATATACTTATTGCGCCGAATAATTATTATGTTATGCCGGGGCTTGCTCTGCTCCAGTCTTTATTTGATAATGAAAAAGAAACCCTTGACATTTATGTTCTATACGCAGGACTAACTGAAGATAATATTGAATTAATCAGTAATCTGGTTAAAAAAAACGGCGGAAATCTTCACTTTATTGAGATTCCGGACGGTATTTTCGATAATGCTCCGACATCAATACATATAACAAAAGAAGCATACTACAGACTGATGGCCCATACTCTTCTTCCCAAGGAACTTCACAAGATACTGTACCTTGACCTCGATATTGTCACGGTAAGTTCATTGAAAGCTCTGTACGATCAGGATTTCAAAGATCACGGAACAGATTGTTATTTCGTAGTCTGCGAAGGTCCGGGGGGTTCAAAACGTGAATGGACGGTTTACGAAAATCTGAATATTCCAAAAGGGTATCCTTACTTCAACGCCGGCGTACTGCTCATGAATCTGGATCTTCTTCGCAGTGAGGTAGCCCCTGATCTGATGATAAACTATATAGCAGAACACAGCGATGTGCTGAAATATCATGATCAGGATACATTGAATGCACTTTTTTATGACAGAGTCAAATATGTTGACTGGCATATTTTCAACCAGACCATTCTTCACATAAAGGACAAACAAGAAGCTGATGAACGGCTGAAAAATGCTGCTCTTATCCATTATGCGGGTTCTGACAAACCATGGAATTACAACTACTCTTCGTGGTATTTTAGCTTATTTTGGAAATATGCCGATCGGGCAGGGCTGAAAAAACTGAAATATAAAACATATATCAAAAGGTTTTTCTGGCACATTAAAAACAAATTACATAAATAAGAAATCAGACAATGGAAAAAGATTTAAAGAGTGCGACATTCTTGGGCTTGTTTTGGAAATTCCTTGAGCGTTTCGGTGCCCAGGGAGTAACTTTCGTTGTTTCGATCATTATTGCACGAATACTTGATCCTGACGCATACGGAACAGTAGCTATTGTTACAGTTTTTATTAATATACTTGAAATATTTATCAGCAGCGGAATGGGCAACGCACTTATTCAAAAAAAAGATGCGGATGACCTTGATTTTTCCACATTGTTTCATTTCAATATTGTTGTTTGCGTTCTTCTGTACATTTTAATTTTTGTCTCCGCTCCATTCATTGCAGTTTTTTATGCTATTCCCGATCTTACTGCTTTGATAAGAGTGCTGGGTTTGACACTTATTGTTTCCGGAATTAAGAATATTCAGAGCTCATATGTATCAAGGAATATGCTTTTCAAGCGATTCTTTTTTGCCACATTGGGCGGTACAATAGGTGCTGCCGCTCTCGGAATATGGATGGCATACAGAGGATACGGCGTTTGGGCTCTGATCGCTCAGAGTTTGTTCAACAACACTGTTGATACGATTATTCTTTGGCTTACGGTTAAATGGAGACCGAAGAGACAGTTTTCTTTCCAGCGTTTAAAGAGTTTATTTTCGTATGGATGGAAACTTCTCGTTGCGGAACTGCTGAGCACGCTGCACGGTGATATCTGTCAGTTGATTATCGGCAAAGTTTATTCCAAAGAGGATCTTGCGTTTTATAATAAAGCTCAAACTCTTCCATATACAGTCGTTTCGAATATTAATTTTTCGGTCAACAGCGTTCTCTTTCCGACTATGTCTGCAATTCAGGATCAAAAAAGCGAGCTCAAAGCAGTCATGAGGCGTACAACAACGATATGTTCATATATCATGTGGCCTATGATGACCGGAATCGCTGTTTGTGCTGTTCCATTGGTTCGTCTGTTACTGACCGAAAAATGGCTTCCATGCGCCCCTTTTATTATTATATACTGTCTGAAATACGTTCTTTATCCTATTGATCTCTCCAATCTGAATGCAATTAAATCAATCGGAAGAAGTGACCTTATTTTAAAGCAGGAAGTTTTCAAAAAGGTATTCGGTCTAATTATTCTTGCAGCAACTATGTGGAACGGGGTTTTTGTCTTCGCACTTGGACAATTGCTGACTGATATTGTAAGTCTTGTGATCAACACAAGCTCAAGTAAGAAGTTGTTTGATTACGGAGTGTTTGAACAGATAAAGGATATTACATCAACAATAATCCTGTCATGTGTTATGGGAGGAATCGTATATTCCGTAACATTGCTAAACCTGAATGATATACTTACACTTGCCATTCAGACTCTCCTTGGAATAGCTGTCTATATTATCGGGTCAGTTATCTTCAGATTCGACTGTTTTAACTATATCTGGAATATTGTAAAAGGATTCTTATCAAAAATTAAAACCAAACAAGGAGTTCATAATGAGCTTTAAAGAAAAACTTAAAAACCTCGTTCCTTCATACAGAATGGGTAATATAATTATTAAACACTTTGATGAAGAAATTGAAGAAATCCGCTTTAAAAATGATTATTTGTTTTGGGTATCCCAGAATCTCATTAATGAATCTCCGCTCGATACAAAAAAAGAGTGTTTAAAAAAATGTCCCCTGCGACGGGTAAATCCAGAGAGTGTCAACTTGCCTGTAATTACATACTTCAACGTATAAAAGAGATCTGCGACAATAACGGTATCCATATGTTCTTGCTTGACGGTACCCTTCTCGGCGCAGTCAGACACGGCGGTTTTATTCCATGGGATGATGATATTGATATCGGGATGATGCGTGAGGATTACGAGAAACTGAAAGAAGTGATCTTTCAGGCTCCCGAACTGTCAATAAGAAATTACTATAACAACAGATATAATAATATAAAAATAGTTAAAGTCAAATTCAAAGGATCAGACGCATTTTATGTCGATATTTTCCTGTTTGACAGTCTTGATACTTCTAACGGAAATATTGAGGAACGCTGGAATGAAACACAAGCGGTCAGTTCTGAATATGCCGCTGAACTCGGGCGTATTTTGCTGAATCACAACATTATTCCGGGGAAAAATATACGCCCGGTTTCCAATGAATCCATTGATGAACTTGAAAAAAAGTTAGAAATAAAGTACATGACAAGTCTTGATTATTATGGAGAGGGAGATTCCATATGCGAAGGTATTGATAACCCTGTTCCATTCCGTGAGGCAATTAAGATCTACAAAAAAAGTGATGTTTTTCCACTGCTTACCAATGAAGTTGAGTTTGAAGGAAAGAAATATGACGTGTTCAAAAATTATAAAGAGTGCCTTTATAATGAATACGGAGATATATGGAGTCTTCCTTCCAGTCTCTCACAGAGACATTCCGGAGAATTTTCCGATATTACCGCCAATGACCTTGAATTTGCTTACAAATTTATTAAATAATTTTAAATTATTGAGGAAACAGCATGATTAAAGAACGAAATTACGGCATTGATTTTCTGAGAATCGTATCAATGATGATGATCTCAACGATTCATGTTATGAATATCGGCGGCGCTCTGAACGGTATTTCCGATAATTCTGCACATTTTTGCATCGGTTGGATACTGAATGCTGCATTTTGCTGCTGTGTAAACTGCTATGCTTTGATTTCCGGATATGTCGGAATTGACAGCAAACATAAGAATTCAAGCATTATCAATTTATGGTTTCTTGTCGCATTCTATTCTGTCGGTATTACCTTGATTTACAAACTTATTAATCCCCAAGTTGTTGGACTCAGACCCATCGCTTCTTCTTTTATCCCTGTTACTTCTCACTTTTATTGGTATTTTACCGGTTACGTTGCGCTTTTCGTTCTTATTCCAATCATCAACAAAGGGATCAACTCTCTGAAAGAAAAAGAACTACGCCGTGTCTGTGTTCTTCTGACTGTTGTTTTTTCTGTTCTTTCTACCGTGACACCACTGATTGCTAAAGGTAAAAACGCTTTCTCACTTGATGAAGGCTACTCTCCATGGTGGCTGATGATCCTTTACATAATCGGAGCATATCTCAAAAAATACGGAAGCAAGATATTTGTTCATCATTCCAAAACAAAATGGTTTATGGTTTTTCTTGCCTCAACTTTACTAACTTTTGGTTCAAAAGTCGTTCTTTCCGGTTTGAACAGAATGATCGGAAGAACCGGGGAAGGCACTCTTTTATATCAGTACACGTCCCCCACCGTATTGCTCGCCGGAATTGCCTTGTTAATGATTTTTGCTGATATGAAACTCAAATCGCCCATAAAAAAAGTTATTGCCTTCCTTGCTCCTATGACTTTTTCTGTATATCTCATCCATGTTCATCCGTGTATCTATAGTTTTGAAATCAGAAATGCTTTTACTAAACTTACCGAACTTCCGGTCTTTGTCTATCCATTTGCCATTATAGGCTGCGGCGCGGCAATATACATCTGCTGTACTCTGATAGATATTCCACGATTCTATCTTTTCAAACTCCTCCATATCAGACAATTCAGTGAGTTCCTTGACAGAAAGATTACTGCATTCGCCGATTGGATTCTAAAAAAGTTTTTCCCCTCACTTCACGAATACGAAGAAGAGAAATCAGAAAATAAATAATCCGGAGTTGAAATGTACCGATTCTTTTACGACAGACTTTCATTCACATCCCTTTTGACCATTATTCTCATTGGATATTTCTTTTGGGGATGGATCAAAGGCAGTTTTGCTTCCATACACAGAATAATCTGGAAAGCCTCTCACGGTTTTTTCATTGCGGTTTGGCTTGCTGTATTTGCTTACATTACTGTTCTGTCGCGTGAACCGGGGACTATTCATTCAATTATGCCTCCTATGTGGTCGTACAAATCAGCTTTCATTGACGGAAACTATGATCTGTTTCAGGAAATTTATCTGAATATTTTCTTGTTTATATTTTTCGGTGCGGCTGCCTGTGAGATTATTGAACACAACTGGTGGTATGCCTCCGTCGCCGTTATCGGTATCGTGATCAGTGCCGGAGTCGAATTCTTACAATACCGTTTTGGTCTCGGTCTGGTCGAGATCGACGACGTTATTTCAAATTTTCTCGGTACTTTGCTTGGAATATCATTAAGCATTTTTGCCGTACGATTCTCCGAAAAAGTCCGAAAAGGATTTCTAAAATGGCTGAAAAAAAGTTGATTACTGTCTTCACCCCAACGTATAACAGATGTGAACTTCTGTGCAACTGCTTCAATAGTCTGATGCGTCAGACTTCACACAATTTTATATGGATTATTGTTGACGACGGATCAACAGACGATACCGCCGAAAACGTTCGGAAATGGACTGAAATCGCCCGTGGTGTGTTTGATATCAAGTATATCTCAAAGTCACGGGGAGGACTCCATACCGCTTATAACACTGCACTTGAAACTGCCGATACCGAACTTTTCGTTTGTGTGGACGACGACGATTTTCTTATTGATTCCGCAATTGAAAAGATTGCCGTTTTTTGGCAAGAACACGGATCAGACAATGTTGCCGGTATCGTTGCACTGAACAGAACACCTGAGAAAAAAATCCTCGGGAATCCTCTTCCTGAGCTTTCTATGGCGCATATTACGGAATTACGATGCAAGTACAAGTGCAAAAACGATCTTAAAATGATCTACCGTACGTCAGTACTCGCAGACGAGGCTCCGATTCCGGTTTACGACGGTGAATTATATCTTAATCCGTACTATCTGTTTCTTAAAGCAGACAAAAAACTTCCGATGCTGCTGATGAACGTTCCGGTCTGCGTCGTGAACTATCAGCCCGACGGATTAAGCACGTACATCATCAGACAGTACCGTGAAAGTCCAAACAGTTTTGCGGAATTACGTCTGATGATGATGTCAATGCCGTACGCATCTTTCTCTTTTATCATGCGCAACGCCGTTCACTACGTTTCAAGCGTGATTTTTGCACACAGAAAAAAAATTCTCATTCCCGTCAAGCACAAGGCAGCAGTTATTGCAGCAGCCATTCCCGGTGTTGCTCTGAATATTCTGATTAGAATTATCTATCGGAAGAAATACGGTAAATTCAAAAAATGACCTGAATATCAGGTCATTTTTTGTTTATTATAAGTATTTCTTCAAAAAGTTCAGATAATTTTTTCCGGCGACCTTACGAACGAGTTTCTCACTGTAATTATGGCTGAGCATAAACTCAATAAGCTGATCATGGATCGAATCATCGGTAGTCAAAGGTGAAGGATAGATACCGTCTACTCCGTCAATATCTCCGCCAAATCCGATATGATCCTCTCCGATAAGTCCGAGGCAGTATTCAAGGTGCTTGAAGTAATTCTCTACAGTTCTCTTTTCAGGGATCTCGTGAATGAAATGGGTGCAAAGGTTAAGACCTATCATTCCATCCTGACGTGCAATCTCTCGCGCCATATCGTCAGTTAAGTTCCGGCTGTGACCGCAGACAGTACGGAAATTTGAATGAGAAGCGATAATAGGTTTTTTGCTTATTGCAGCAAGATCCCAGAAACTTTTATCGGAAAGATGTGAAACGTCCCAGATCATTCCGAGCTTGTTGCCTTCATCAATTATCTCCCGGCCGAGATCTGTCAGTCCTGTATCTTCCTCACCTTCGGCAATTCTGTTGCTCTTGGCAAGATCATTCGACAGCCACGCAAGACCGAAAACACGGACTCCGACTGCATAGAAGTCATTGAGTATCTTCTTGCTGCCCTTTATTCCCGTTCCGCCTTCGACAGACAGGAGTGCCGCGTGTTTGCCTTCCGCAAATGCTTTCTCAATGTCATCATATGTCCGTACCTGAACGACTTTATCCTTTTCTGTTTCCATCTCGATCTTGAAGTGTCCGAGATAGCGTACAGCGCGTTTGTAAGAATCCTCCGGAGTATCTCCCGGCCAACTGCAAAACAGTGCGACGAACTGCAGCTGCTTTCTCTGACGGCTGTAATTATACGGATTGACTATACCGTATTGGCATTTATCGACTTTCTGTATACTGTCACAATGTGAATCTACTACGTAAAACAATTTTCTTGCCTTTCTGAAAAAATGATAGTGTGTCAGGTTCGCTTTATTTAATTATATCATTGATTTTAAAGAATGTCAATCAACACCCATCGGCACATCATATTTATTCCGTCTGTTTTATTTGTCGAATCCTTCGGAACTGTAATTTGGGGATGCCAGAAACGGCGAATACAGCATAATGGCATCATTGGCCGTTACAAACTCCTCGCGGACAAATTCTCCGTCCGGCGTATATATCTTTCTGCTGATTTTATTGTGCCGCATATAACCGCCCCAATATTCGTGAGTCATCGAGTGCTCCGTTTCCACGACTTCATAATGATACTCCGGCTCCCGTGTCGATCTCCATTCCCCGCACAGATGAGTATCGGTCAGCCACAGGGACAGTTGGAATGCACGGTCGGTATCATTGCGGATCATCAAATCTACAAACGGGTAAAAAACGGTAGCACCGGTGGCGAACGGCTGTGTCCTGCCGGAATCAGGGAACACATCGTACCCGTGCCGATGCCGTTCGGACACCGTCAGCGGGGTGTGCAGCGTCATCCAATAAATCAGGTTGGTCATCTGACAAAGACCGCCACCGAGCCCCGGTACGCATTTCCCTTCCCGAAGAACCATACCGTCCAGGAACCCTCTTCTGCGCGTCGGCCTTCGCACCAGATACCAGAAGGAAAAGGTTTCCCCCGGCTGCAGCATCAGCCCGTCGAGACAGGAAGCGGCAATGCGCAAATTGGTCACCTTGTTATATTGCAGCTGCATTTCCAGGTCCTTTAACTTGCGCAGCATCGGCGTGGCATGAGAAAACTGCACATATTCCAGTTTTTCCGCCCGACGTTCTTTGGCAAACTGTCCGGAATGCCGTATCCAGAACAGACGGCGGCGGAATCCGAAATACAGTATACCGAGCTTCATCCGGAATTCGGAGCGTTTCACTGCATATTTTTCGGTTTTTTCCTCCATAGGGGTCTCCTTCCGATAACGAATTTAACAATCACCTAAACTATAGCATAAATTATTCGCATAGTCAAGCCATTCGACGCATTTTGGTCTAATCGCCTTGTAGTGTTACAATTGATGTGAAACCAAAAGTGAAAAAAAGAATTGAAAAAGCGATTGAGTCGTGCTAAAATTTAATCACCACAAAAAAACTGCACGAAAGGACTCAATCGCCATAAATGATTATAGCACAAAAAAGAGATATTGTCCACATCAAATTACCGTGTCTGCTCAGCAAGTTACCGGCAAGTTAAGAAGCCGCATAAACGCAGGAACGGGCGAAAAACTACACACCGCTGAGCCAGTTACCAGCAAATTAAAAATACCGGGGAAGGTAATTACTTCCTCGGTATTTTTACTGTTAGCGCAAATACGGACTTATACCAAAAGAGTTCGTATGTGTGCGTTATGGTGGAGCATAGGGGATTCGAACCCCTGACCCCAACACTGCCAGTGTTGTGCGCTCCCAACTGCGCTAATGCCCCACATATATTGGTGGAGACAGGGAGACTTGAACTCTCGACCTCACGGATGTGAACCGTGCGCTCTAACCAACTGAGCTATGCCTCCTTGATTCAGCCTGATTATTATAGCACATTGCAAAGCAAATTGCAAGACCTTTTTGAAAAAAAGTTAATTTTTTTTCAAAAAATTCAGATTATCTGCTTCTCCTCTTTTGAAATGAGTAAACACTTTCTCACAAAGAACACAAAGAAGTGCGCCGAGAACAGTTCCCGCCGTATTCATAATTATATCGTCAATATCTGTTGTCCGCGGAAGTATGACCTGAACAAGTTCAATAAACAGCGACAGAAAAAAACCGAACAGTACCGTATTTTCAAATTTACATTTTTCTGACAGTCTGTGAAAAAATCCGACCGGTAAAAAAATCAGAATATTTCCGAGAATATTCACAACAAAAAAGTATTCTGCTTTTTGTCCCGACATTTTGAGCATTCTCCAGGCAGCATTGAAAGGTACAAAATTATAATACTGCTCTGCAATGGAAAAATGAAATCTGAAATCGGCGATTTTCCCTCCCGGTGTCATCGTCTGTGACAGTATCGCAACAATAGTAAGGTGAAGCAGCAGCCGGCTGATCTCATGTCCAACTGTTGTGCTCTTTTTCATAGTCAGTGCTCTGAGGGGAAAATAGAACAAAAGATATAAGATTATGAACGGGATTATTTTTTCCGCAAAAGAAAATATATATCTCAACCGAATCACCTCACAGAAGAATAATACCACATTTTTGCATTTTTGTCAAGAAAACAGTTTAAAAAAAGCACCGCACCGCCGCTTACAGCGGCAGTGCGGTGCAAAAATCAGTTGTCGATTATTCGGCGTCTTTATCAGCTGTGATTTCGGGTTTATCTTCCTTTGCCTTACCGAGGTACTCCGGAAGTTCCATTCCCGCCATATTGAAGAGTTCCGTAAGCGGAGGAACGGATTTATACAGACCGGAAATGAAACCCGCGGTAGAACTCTTTCCGTCAGCATTCTGAGTTCCGTTATCCCACACGGTAACCTTATCGATCTTCAGATTGGAAATTGCATCAACCTGGATCCTTGTAAGTTCTTCGAGTTTATCAGCAATCATCAGTTTGATTGCGGAATTAGCATCTCCGCCTGCCGCAGATACAACGGCTGCAAGACCTTCCGACTGTTTAATGAGGATCTCACGGGCACCGGCAGCTTCCGCCTGCATCTTCATAAGGATGGAATCAGCTTCACCGCGTGCTTTTCTGCGCATCTGCTCAGCTTCGGCTTCAGCCTGAAGTTCGAGTTCTCTCTTTGCGATTTCAGCCTTGACGATAACGTCGGCTTCGAGTTTTGCGGATTCGAGTTTCGCACGGGCATTTTCTGCGTCCTTCTGGGCGGCATAGGACTCTTCCTGTGCCTTTGCAGCCTGAATATTTTCTGCCGCAACGGCACGCTTATTGGCTTCAGCCTCACGCTCACGGCGGGTAGCGTCGGAATCTGCGATCTTTACCTTTGCTTCGTTTTCACCCGCAATCGCCTCGGAGTTGGCACGTGAGACATTTATTCTCTGATCTTTCTCCGCAGCGGCGGCACCGATAGCACCGGTACGGTCAGCTTCTGCAACAGATATCTTCGCGTCGTTTATTGCCTTTGCGGCTGCTTCTTTACCGAGGGCGGCAATATAGCCGCTCTCGTCGTTGATATCGGTTACATTAACGTTTATCAGACGCAGACCGATCTTTTTCAGTTCGGTCTCAACGTTTCCGGAAACGGCGTCAAGGAATTTATCACGGTCGGTGTTGATCTCTTCGATATCCATGGTAGCGATAACAAGACGCAGCTGACCGAAAATGATATCCTTTGCAAGTTCCTGGATTTCAATAAGTTTGAGTCCGAGAAGGCGTTCTGCAGCGTTCTGCATTACTCCGACCTCTGTCGAAATACCGACCGTAAAGCGGGAAGGAACGTCAACTCGGATATTCTGATGTGACAGAGCATTGGTAAGGTCTACTGGAATAGACAGAGGAGTCAGATCCAGATATTCATATGACTGGATCACGGGTACAATAAACGCTGCGCCGCCGTGAATACATTTGGCTGAACGCTGTGTACCGTCTTTATTCGTTCCGACTTTACCGTAAATGACCATGATCTTGTCAGACGGACATTTTTTATAACGGGATGCGAATACAATAAAGAAAGCGAATACGACTATCGCAACGGCTGCGATTATCATTGGGACGGCGGGAGAAATCCCACCTTCGAGGAAAGCATTAATTCCGAACATTTCTTTTCTTCCTTTCAATATAGTATAATTATTTGTTCAGCTGATTTAAAAAATACTCCGGTTTGTCATATGTTATCGCCGTTTTCCGCGGTTTTTTTTGCCTTAATAATTACGGAATTGATCTCGGCAGCGTAACCGTCGGCATCGGCATCTCCGAGAATCGGAAACTCGATTATGGTTTTTCCGTCCGTATCTGTGATTCTGAGATGCTCGTATTTCGTTACTCCGCTGTAACCTGATGCTTCGGTTTCAACGAGTACGGCTTCTCCGAGTTCGGTATAACGGTACTCGGTGAAGTTCTCAAACAGAACGGAATCCTCAACAAGTGATTCTTTTCTTTCGGCAAGGCACACGCTGTTCGAACGGAGCCAGAATCCTGATTGTGAATAAACGGATGATCTGCTCTTTCCGTCACTTCCGCGCTTTACAAGGATCTTTCCGTCTTCCGCTCCGTCAAAACTGTAAGTTCCGAAAAAAACGGGATCGTATTTCTGCTGCGCCTGTCCCATCTGTCGTTCGGATCTTAGACGTCTGACATCGAGTTTATCGAAGTGATCCTTGAAATCTGCGTAGAACTTCTTCTTTATTTCTTCAACGTCGCCATCCGTTTCAGAGTCTTTGATCCTGACGTTGGTATATATCAGTGCTACTACAGCACCGACTGCAAGGCATACAAGTCCTATGCTTCGCATCAGCCATGTACTCATTCCTCGGGTATTTGAGAGAAAAACTATCAGAAAAAAACCAAGTGCTATCAGAATACCTGAAACTATTACGGGAACGACATTTTCTTTTTGAGTAAAGTATTTTTTATTGCGTTGATAATCCATTTAAGCCTCTCTGCCCTGAACTCAGATTCGGGGTTTTTTATTTGTCGAGTTAAGAGCTCGGCTTTATTTTTTATTAATTATTTCGCCGACAGGCTCGACGACAAGCACACCGGCTTCGTTAACGGAAGTCACGCGGACATACGCTCCGGTCCGTAACTGTTCATTACAAAGAGTAATCGCAGAAAACTCGCAGTATTTTTCCTGAATCGTCAGGTTAACTTTCCCGGATCCGCTTCCGGAAGCCGGGATCGGAATATAAACCTGACCGACTTTGCCGATACAGTTGCCCATATCAATATTTCCGTTGGATTGAAGTTTTGAAGCTGCTTTCATCAGATATGCTATGACGAACAGTGTCACAAGACCGCATACTATGGCTATCAGAACAGCCGCCCATGAGGGAAGCGAGGTTTCAAGCAATGCTACTCCCGTCCAACCTGTAATACACAGCATGGAAAGAATGCCTCGAACGGTGAAAAGCGATAATCCGTCGTCTCCGGAAATGTCAACGTCCGTATGATCCGGAATACCGTCGCCGTCAAGATCCACGCCGTCGGCATCAAGATCCGTATCGGTGTCGGCATCTCCGTCATGCCCGAATCCGACAAGAAGCATAACGGTCTGTATGAGCAGCAGAAGCGTAGAAGGTATTGCAAAAAGTGCAAATATCTGCTGTACTGTTTGCAGATTGTTCCACCACGTAATCATTTGTTATTCCTTTCTAAGAAATTCAAAGTATGGAGTATGACAGTTTTTTGCCGCCGGATGTCAGCCGTTCATAAGGCTATCCACCATCAAATCCGAATGCTGCTTGATAACAGATGCGTAGTACGCTATAATTATCACTTCCAGCGCATTATTAAGCCTTCTTCTGGCTCCGCTGATTTTTTCAACATAGTCAGAGGTTACATCTGTTATACACTCACGAAGTGTATGCGCATCCGTGGTAACGTCACCATGCTCCATTATTCTGTCAAGGATGCGGCAGATATAGTCGTATAATTGTGAGTCCCTGATAATATCATCAGAACGGTCATATACTCTGCCGTTGATGTAGGAGATAAGAAAAGCGATTTTATCCAACTGCATACACGAACGAAGCATATTTATGATAAGAATATGCGCAAGCTGGTCAATATTATAGCGTTTGAGTTTTGAGTTTTCCACCCACCCGCGCTTGGTCCAATTCTGAAGCGTGGATCCGTCAATTCCGGAAATCTCTCTGATCTGCGTCAGCATTATTCCATCCGAAATGAAAAATATCTTGTTCAGAAAGTCAAGTCCGGTAACATCCCCCATGGCATCACGTCTTAAAATTGTACCCGGAATATTCTCTTCATTTATTTGAAGATTCATATTTTTCTCCTTTCATTAATATTTACAGCAGTTTGCGTATCCTGCAAACTCCGGGCACTGCACTGTGCCTTATCATAAGTTCATTATACCACACGTTCATATGATTGTCAATGCTGTTTGCAATATTTTTTTAGATATCTTCCGATTTTCAGCATCCGAAAAGATCCGGCAGATCGGATAAATCTCCGATATCGGCATCCGGAGCAGGAGTCTCCTCTGTGGCAGGAATCTCCATCCCGCGATAAAATCCCTGACGAAGTCTTACAGCCATCATTCCTGCTTTCTTTGCGGGAAAAATATCGTTGTCTAGTCTGTCTCCTACCATTACCGACCGTTCGGGAGAACACTCGGCCGCTTTCAGTGCAGAACGGAAGAACTCGACAGATGGTTTGCTCATCCCCATTTCAGCACTTGAATAGACAAGATCAATATTGTCAAGAATCCCCATCCGTAACATACGTCTGACCGTACCTCCGCTCTGATTTGCAATTATTCCGATCTTATACTTTTTATGCAGCCTTGCAAGTACCGGTGCAGAATTCTCGTAAGCTATTTCAAACGTCTTATTATATTTATCGAATTTTTTGACTCCGAGATAACGCAGCGCAGAGGGTGACGGTGCCTTCCTTCCTTCAGTTCCGAATCGGTAAGCAAGTTCGTTGAACTCTTCAAGTGTATGCTTCTTCCCAGTTTCTTCTTCAAGTAAGGACAGAGCTGCTTCTGCACGGATATTATGTGCTTCCGTCTCGTCAACGAGAGTCGACCCGAGATCAAAAAAAATCCATTCGGCGTCTGTAAGTTTCATTTTTATGACAAATCCTTTCTTTCGATCGCGCATTTGTGCCGTTTTTCTTTGCATCGCAAAGAAAAAACAAGGTTTGATATATGATTTGAAAGGAACAAATGCGGTTTAAAAAACGATTTGTTTTTCAAACCATCTTCCGTCATACGGACAGTCCTTTTATTATAAAATAATGTAGCGATATTTCCGAAACACTTCTATAAACATTATATCACAAGCATTATGCTATTTCAAGTAAAAACGTGTTCCTGAAAGCGTAACGGAGGTGAACTTTTGCCAAAAAAACATAATCGTAAGCGTAACGGAGGATTCCTGCGCGTCGGCCTTGTCCCGGCAATGTTCATCACCGCAATGCTGATCCTGCAGCCGGCAGACATGGCACTGACTTCCCTTCTCGCCGCAGGACTGCACGAGTGCGGTCATCTTGCTGCCGCTCTTTTGCTCGGGATCAGACTCCGCTCGCTCGATATCGGTCCGCTCGGTGCAACCATAAGAGTTCGCGGTGCGCTTATTTCTTACCGGAATGAATGGCTTCTCTGCGCCGCAGGACCAGCCGTGAACCTGTTAAGCGCGTGGGCAGCGTCCGCCTTATTCCGTTCCGACGGTGAACTTTCTCAATGGGCTGTTAATTTCTGTACTGTGTCGGTCATGCTCGCTGCAATCAATCTTCTTCCCGTCGACGGCTTTGACGGAGGAAGAATGCTCTGCTGTATTACGGGAAGTCTCTTCGGTCCGGCTGCTGCTTCTAAGGCACTCGATATCGGCTCGTTCTTCTCCGTCATAATCTTATGGATGCTCTCAGTCTATCTCCTTATGAAATTCGGTACGTCACTGTCGCTTTTTATTTTTACGCTTTCTGTTTTCAGACGTATTTTTGCCCGTTCTGACAGTACATAAGGCAACGGAAAAACGAGATTTAAGCAAGAAAACGGAAGAAATGAAAGATTTTCGTGCGATCCTTTCAAAAAATCAAGAAAAAGTCAAGGTTTTTTCAAGATATTTCAAAAATCTATTGCATTTTTCGCAAGTTTCTGCTAAAATATTGGTCGGAAACTGCGGTACGTAAGTACACCCGGCTTTTTTTGCCCGTCCGCTCGACGTTATATCGCGTCAGTGGACGGATTTGCGCTTTTTTCCGGTGTGTGACATAGACCCTTCCGTAATTTTATGCACAAAGGAATTGTACGGAATGAACAACGAAAAGCTTATCGAACTCCGCTCTGTCTCCAAGTCCTTCGACTGCGAGCAGGTACTGCGGTCTATCGACCTCGACATCCACAAGGAAGAGTTCATAACTCTCCTCGGTCCTTCCGGCTGTGGAAAGACCACAACACTCCGCATTATCGGCGGCTTCGTTTCCCCTGACGAGGGTGACGTTATCTTTGACGGCAAACGCATCAATGATATGCCCCCTCACAAGCGACCGATCAACACCGTTTTTCAACGGTACGCCCTTTTCCCTCATCTCAACGTCTTTGAAAACATCGCTTTCGGTCTGCGCCTTAAAAAAACACCCGAAAAAGAAATACGCTCGCGCGTCAAAGAAATGCTCAAAATGGTTAACCTCAAAGGTTTTGAACGCCGAAGCGTGAACAATCTCTCCGGAGGTCAGCAGCAGCGCGTCGCCATTGCCCGCGCACTTATCAACAAACCTGAAATTCTCCTTCTTGATGAGCCGCTCGGCGCACTCGACCTTAAACTCCGCAAGGATATGCAGGTTGAACTCAAACGGATGCAGCGACAGACCGGAATTACATTCATATACGTTACTCACGATCAGGAAGAAGCACTCTCTATGTCCGACACCGTAGTAGTTATGGCGGAAGGAAGAATCCAGCAGATAGGCACTCCGGAAAAAATATACAACGAGCCCGTCAATGCTTTTGTTGCCGATTTTATCGGAGAATCCAATATTGTAAGCGGCATTATGCTCGAAGACTATATGGTTTCATTTGCAGGACAAAAGTTCAAATGCGAAGACAAGGGATTTGAAAAGAACGAGCCTGTCGACGTCGTTGTGCGTCCCGAGGACATTGACATTGTTCCCGTTTCCGAAAGCATGCTCACCGGAAAAGTCACATCCGTTACTTTCAAGGGTGACTATTACGAGATCATCGTTGACATTGACAATTTCAAATGGATGATAGAAACGACCGACAGAGTTGCCGTCGGCGCAACGATCGGTATTTCCATCGACCCTTATGAAATCCAGGTAATGAAAAAATCTGAATTCTCCGGTAAATACGGCGATTATTCCTCTTTCAGCGACGAGTTGGAGCACCTTTCCGAACTCCCCGAGGAGGAGAAATAATGAAAAAGCGTTCTGACGGTCTTCTGCGCTCCGCCGCAGCCGCTCCGCACGTGGTGTGGTCGGTTCTCTTTATCGTCGCCCCGCTGATCTTTGTCTGCTACTACGCGTTTACCGACGCGTCGGGGCATTTCACTTTTTCCAATATCACCGGACTCGGAAATTACGCCGGAACATTTGCACTTTCCGTGTGTTTTGCCTTTATAGCCACTATCCTCTGTCTGCTCGTGGCTTACCCGCTCGCTTACTGCATCTGCAAACTCTCCCCCCGTTCGCAAAAGATCCTTATTATGCTTGCCATGCTTCCCATGTGGATGAATCTGCTTATCCGCACCTACTCAATGATGGCGATTCTTGACAACGAAGGCTTTCTCAACAAGGCACTTGAAGCGATCGGTCTTTCAAAAGTCAGGATCCTCGGTACTCCCGGTGCCGTGATCTTCGGCATGGTTTACAATTTCTTTCCCTATATGCTGCTGCCTATCTATTCCGTTATGTCAAAACTCGACTCTCGCCTTATTGAAGCGGCGGAAGACCTTGGCTGCAACGGACGGCAGGTTATTATGAAGGTAATTCTTCCGCTCAGCATTCCCGGCATTGTTTCGGGTATTACTATGGTTTTCGTTCCATCTATCAGCACATTCTATATTTCACAGAAGCTCGGCGGAGGTACTTTCGATCTGATAGGCGACGCTATCGAACGTCAGTTCCAACGCCCGGACACATATAATGTCGGCGCGGCAATCTCTCTTGTTATGATGCTGCTTATTCTCGTTTCCATTGCGGTCATGAACCGCTTTACAGACGAGGCTGACGGAAACGGCGCGGGAGGAGGTATAATCGTATGAAAATTCTTTCCCGCTCATATATCGCCATTGTATTTGCGATACTGTATATACCGATCCTCGTGCTTATGCTGTTCTCTTTTAATAGCACCGCAAGCACGGGAGTCTTCTCCGGTTTTTCATTTCAATGGTACGGTGAACTTTTCAAGGATGCAAGGGTGTTCACCGCTCTGCGCAACACGCTGATTCTTGCCGTATCATCCTCTCTTATCTCCACCGTAATCGCTACCGGAGCTGCTGTCGGACTTGACAGAATGCGCTCTGCCAAAATACGCGGAGTGATCAATTCAGTTACCAACATTCCCATGATGAATCCCGATATTGTGACCGGTGTTTCAATGATGCTTCTCTTTGCATTCTTCGGGAATCTCGTCGGAGCTACAGCTGATAAACTGAATTTCTTTACTCTGCTTATCGCCCACATTACTTTCAATATTCCTTACGTACTGTTGAACATCACTCCGAGACTCCGTCAGATGGACAGAAATCTTCCCGAAGCTGCCAGAGACCTCGGATGTACTCCCGTTCAGTCTTTCTTCAAAGTCGAACTTCCGTTTATGATGCCCAGCATTATTGCCGGCGCAATAATGGCGTTCACCCTCTCTCTTGATGACTTCGTGATCAGTTACTTCACTTCCGGAAGTGATTTCGAAACTCTGCCGATCCTCATTTATTCTCTTACGAAAAAAGAGGTCAAGCCTAATATTTATGCGCTTTCTACGCTCATAATAATAGCGATCATCTCACTGCTGATCCTTTCAAACGTCATGAGCAGCCGCAGCAATCAGAGCAATGCGGGTTCATTAAGGAAAGGCAAAGACAAATTAAACGGAAAGGAAAATATTTAAATGAAAAAAAGAATAATCTCTTTTGCTCTTGCCATTGTAACTGTCGCACTCGTTCTGTTCTCATCCGCCTCATGCGGATCCGTCCGCACCCTCAACGTATACAACTGGGGGCAGTACATCTCCGATGGAGCCGACGATTCTCTTGACGTTAATAAAGCGTTCGAGGAATGGTATCTTAAAACCTACAACGAAAAGATAAAAGTTAATTACACAACTTTTGCATCGTGCGAGGATATGTACGCAAAACTCAAAAGCGGAGCCGTCAGTTACGACGTTGTTGTTCCCTCCGATTATATGATCCAGCAGATGATCTCCGAGGATATGCTTGAAAAACTTGATTTCAACAATATTCCCAATTATGTGTATATTGCAGACGAATTCAAGGACTCCGAGTCCTCCATAAACAAGTATGATCCCAATCATGAATATTCCGTTCCCTACACTTACGGTATGGTCGGTGTCATTTACAATACAGAAAAAGTCCCCACAGATCAGTCCAGCTGGAGTCTCCTCTGGGACCCCGATTACTCCGGACAGATCCTCAACTTCAATAATCCCCGTGATGCCTTCGGAACTGCAATGTATAAACTCGGCATCGACGTGAACACCACTTCCGCCGAAGAATGGCAGAAAGCTCTTGATTCTTTAAAAAATCAGAAACAGTACGTCCAGAGTTACGTAATGGACGAGATCTTCAATAAGATGAAGAGCGGTTCGGCAGCTATTGCCCCCTATTATGCCGGTGACTTCTTCACCATGTATGCCGACAACGACAAACTTGCATTCTACTATCCCACAGAGGGAACAAACATCTTCATTGATGCTATGTGCATTCCCAAAGGATCAGCCAACAAGGATCTCGCAGAAGCATACATCAACTTCATGCTCTCCGAAGAACCCGCCGTTGCAAACGCCGAATACATCTGCTATGCTTCTCCCAACACACAGGTCAGGGACAATGAAGAATACAAGGAATATCTTGCCGAACTTCATCCCGACGCATATGATATCCTTTACACCCGCGCGTCAGAAGTTAAAACTTCTTCCTACGCTAAACTTGATTCCGATACCCAAGCTCTTATGAACTCCCTTTGGGAAGAACTCAAAGTCGAAAGTTCCGTCGGCGGAGGTGTGTTCCTCTTCTGCGCAATTCTCGTTGTTGTACTTGCCGCTGTAATTACCGTTCTGGTCATCCGCAAGAAAAAACGTTCCGGATATGATGACCTCTACGATGATGACAAAGATGAAGAAGACGACAAGAAGAAGAAAAAAAACAAGAAATAATCAAAAAATGATTAATCTGTCCTGCCCGGTCCCTCTCGGATCGGGCGGGATGACTTTGATAAAAAGTTTATCTTTCTCTCATTCGGTACTTGAAATTTCAGGGAGAACGTAGTATAATATATCACAGTAAATATGTTTCCGTAGCTCAGCAGGATAGAGCTTTCGCCTCCTAAGGTAATGGCGCGTCTATCCCCAAACTTAAAGCCGCAAAAACGGCTCACAGTTCTAACCGAGTTGTGGATGCCATAGGTTTTGATGGATTTGCTAATTTCGGGCACTCGCGCCCTGTTACTCAAAAACAGGAAAAACGATTAGCAAAATCGTCAATTAGTTAATCAAAGCGCACTGAACAAACAAAAAATGCAGAACGCAAAAAGCCAAAAACCCTTGTAAATACTGCATTTTTTCATAAATGTCTCCGTAGCTCAGCAGGATAGAGCGTTCGCCTCCTAAGCGAAAGGCCGGCGGTTCGAATCCGCCCGGGGACGCCACCTATTATCACGGAATTTCGATTTTCGATTTCCCGTGTTTTTCTTTATCTCTGATAACGATTTCGTGATTTCGTGCTAATCGCAATTAGCAAAATTCGATTTTTTGCTAATTGAAAATGGCGTTTTGCTAATCGCTAAAACAGGCACCCTCTCTACCACCTTGCTAATTTTGGTGGTGCATCGTCTATGCCGCCATTGCTATTCCGTAACAATGCTGAAATTATAGACGCATGAAACTAACGAAATCCGCTAAACACATAAACGATGTAATTATATTTAATAAGGAAAAAAGTATTGAGCCAATCTGTAATCCCAGTGATGCAGATTGGCTCTTTTTTGTTTTCTCAAAAATTTTCAAAATTTTTTTGGGGAGGACACTGTTTTTTTGCCCTCTGAAATGGCGTATCAAGTGAAGGGGTTCTCCGAGAGACTCAAAAACCTCTTCGGAGTTCCTTGAAAACTGAATAAACAAACCAACAGATACGTTATCTGTTAAGCGAGCCGAACAGCGGTACGCAAGCGTATGTGGATCAGGTCAGAAAGAATTACGATTATATTCTTATCGACTGTACACCTTCGCTCGGTATCTTACCTATCAATGCTTTTGTTGCCGCAGACAGTATTATTGTTCCGTCTCAGCCCCGTATTCTTTCCACGAAAGGTCTTGACCTTTTGCTTCATTCTTACCGAAAGGTTCAGCGAAGCATCAATCCGGGCTTAAAGATCGACGGTATTCTGTTCACGATGGTGGATTTCCGCACGAACAATGATAAATCCATTGTTCAGAGTATGCGCGATACGCTCGGTAACGGTGGATGAAATGGCGAACAGCTATGGGTTCAATGCTTCTCAAAAGGAAGAACTTGCAGAATTGCTTTCTGAGGATAAGCAAAAAATATGGAGTCAGGTATTATACGGATTCTCAGTCGGTAATGATACCATTGTTGCCGTTGCATTGACGCAGATCGGCAATGTCGGCGGCGAACCATACTGGCGTTGGTATGGCTTTAATTCTCGTGTAGAATGGTGTGCTTGTTTTGTTTCATGGTGCGCTCATGAAGCCGGATATATTGATGTGGGAGTTATTCCGAAGTTTGCCGGATGCTGTAACGGCGTTCAGTGGTTCAAGGACAGAAGCGAATGGCAGGATAATTCCTATACTCCAAATCCCGGAGACATAATCTTTTTCGATTGGAATAACAAAGGTTCCTCCGGTCCGCAAGACGGACTTGCAGATCATGTAGGCATCGTTGAGAAAGTCGAGAACGGAAAAATCTACACCGTTGAGGGAAATACAAGCGACAGTTGTGCTGAAAGACAGTATGCAATAGGACACTATGAAATACTCGGATTCGGAATACCGGCGTATTAAAACGGATGCCACTCGGACAGAAATGTTCGGGTGGCATCTTTTCTTATTTTATGCTCATTGCGAAAGCAACAGGATACATAATACTTGTTCAGCAAATCATTCGTACAATCTTGAATATTTGAGAAAGATATGCTACAATAACTATGGGACATATTTTACTCATAGCAGTTGTTATAATATATACAGTTCAAGGACTTGCACAGGAGGATCGCTTATGTATGCAAATGCACCAAAGAGGATGTTGCTGCCGGCAATACTGGATATTCTCAGCAGATATACGGATGAAAGCAAGACAGTATGACCGCCGTATTTTCAGTCGCAATATTCAGCCCCATGTGTATTCTATCGTCGAAAGCAACGGTATTACAACCGCACCGCTTCATGATATGGGTTTGGAACTGACGGAAGAAGAATATGACGAAGCGGTAAAGCAAACCATCCGCTTGATCGACGAAATGAACGATGCCAAAGAATACGGCTCAATTTTGAATATTACCCCGTGTGATTGGGATTTGCTCAGAAGATTTGCTGTTCCTCGTTGTGTTTCCGAAGGTCAGATTACATTAGATATTCATGGTGAGCAAGAAGCATCTGCCCGTTTGCAAGAGATAATAAACGTTGCAGAAGCCTTAGTTCAAAAATATCATGCTGTTGTGACGAATCCGCCATATATGGGATCGTCAGGAATGAGTGCTAAACTTCTGAACTTTGTCAAAAAGTATTATGCTGACAGCAAAGCGGATTTATATGCGTGCTTCATTGAAAAATGTAATTCATTAACAAATCGTAGCTATTTTCAAGCAATGATCACACAACATTCGTGGATGTTCTTATCAAGTTTTGAGCAACTGCGTTCAAAACTTTTACATGATAATGTAGTAAATATGGCGCATCTCGGCGCACATGCTTTTGAAGAAATTGGAGGAGAAGTTGTTCAAACCACAAGTTTTGTCATCAGAAAACAATTCATAAAGAATATTACTGGTGTGTATTCATGGCTAATCGAGCCAACAACCCAAACAGGAAAAGAAGAATTGTTTCTCAAACATACTTCGCAATACAACACAAAACAAGATGTATTTCATGAAATTGCTGGGAGTCCATTTGCTTATTGGATTAGTGACCATATTATTGAGATATTTGCAAACAATCCAGTAATTGATTCTGTTGCAAAACCAAGACAAGGACTTGCAACAGGAGACAACAACAAAATGTTAAGACTATGGTCGGAAGTTGACTTTAATCAAGTGTCATTGCACAGTCAAAGCCTTGAAGATCTTCATAAAGATGGAGGAAAAAGGTATATTCCGTATAATAAAGGTGGAAGTTTTAGAAAATGGTATGGAAACATTGAATATCTAATCAAGTTTGATAAACCATCTTATGATTATCTTCTTACCGTTGGCAACCATTTACCTTCAAGAGAACTATATTTCAAAGAGTCAATCACTTGGTCAAAAGTTACCAGTGGCGGTTTATCCATGAGATATGTACCTGTTGGCTCTGCTTTCGATGTTGCTGGCTGCTCAATTTTTTCTAACACTGATCTGCTTTATCTTTTGGCTCTTTGTAATTCAAGCATTATGCAAGTTTTAATCCGAACTCTGAGTCAAACAATGAATTATGAGGTCGGCACAATAAAATCTATGCCCGTAATAATCGATAAAGATCGCAGAACTGTAATTGAAAGACTTGTCGACTCATGTATAGCAATTTCAAAAGAAGATTGGGATTCATTTGAAACATCATGGGATTTCAAATGTCATCCACTTGTAAAGAATTGTCTTTATACAAAGCAATTCCATCATTGTGAAAAAGAAAATCCTGAAACAAGCATTCAGTCAGCCTATATGATGTGGTGTGCAACAACTGAACGCAGATTTCAACAACTCAAATCTAATGAAGAAGAACTTAACAGAATCTTTATTGATATATACGGTTTGCAAAATGAAGTAATAGCTGATGTCGATGATAAAAATGTAACCGTTCGCAAAGCTGATCTTGTGCGCGATATTCGTAGTTTGATTTCCTATGCTGTTGGCTGTATGTTTGGACGTTATTCCCTTGACTGCGAAGGTCTTGCCTATGCAGGAGGAGATTGGGATACATCAAAATATCTTTCTTTCCCGGCAGACAAGGACAATATCATCCCAATCTGCGACGATGATTATTTTGATGATGACATCACTGGACGCTTTATCAAATGGGTTGAAATCGTTTATGGTCCCCAGACATTAGAAGAAAATCTCAGGTTTATTGCAGATGCACTTGGCGGTAAAGGTTCTCCTCGTGATGTTATCCGCAACTATTTCTTGAATGATTTCTATTCTGACCATCTAAAGATTTATCAGAAGCGCCCGATTTATTGGCTCTTCGACAGTGGCAAGAAAAATGGCTTCAAGGCACTGATTTATATGCATCGTTATCAGCCGGATACCATTGCCCGTATGCGTACCGACTATGTTCACGAACAGCAGAGCCGTTACCGTACTGCAATTGCGGATTTGGAACAGCGCATCAATTCTGCATCCACTGGTGATCGTGTAAAACTCAATAAGCAACTCCAAAAATTACAGGATCAAGCAAACGAAATCCGTGTTTACGAAGAAAAAATCCACCACCTTGCCGACCAAATGATTCGCATTGATCTCGATGATGGTGTGAAGGTAAACTACGCCAAGTTTGAGGATGTACTTGCTAAGATAAAGTGAGGTAACTTATGCAAAATGAGATTGAACTTGAAAACCAACAATCTGATGACCTTATGCAACATAGTGGATATTTTTACAGTAGCGTTCTTCGGGCATCGGTATATTGACCTTTTTTCTCAAGCCGAGTCTGGCGTTGAGAAATATATCAAAGATTTGCTGATCAACTATGAATATGTTGACTTCCTCGTTGGCAGAGATGGCGAGTTCGATCAAATTGTATCATCTACTGTTAAGCGAATGAAACGTGCAGTTCGTGATGATAACAGTTCGTTGATTTGGGTTCTTCCTTATCCGAAAGCAGAATACGAAAAAAATGAAGACAACTTTTATTAATACTATGATGAAATTGAAATTTGCGAAGAATCCAGTCGTGCCCATTTCAAAAGTGCCATTCAAATAAGGAACCGATACATGGTTGACCGTGCCGATCTTGTGATTTGCTACATCGACCATGAAAACGGCGGTGCTTATCAGACGGTCAAATACGCTGAAAAGCAAGGCAAAAAAATCATCAACATCGCAAATGAATCAGAATGAAGTCCGTTATATAGTACACATGTGATGTTATACTTATACTGTCATAAGTAAGGTGGTGATTTGTATGAGCAGTAAGAATGACGATTTTTTAGGAGGATTATTCGACCTTGACGGTGATGGAAAGACCTCCCTTGACGAAGAATATATCGCTTATAAAATCTTTGAAGAAACAACCAACGAAGAACTTGATGACGATCCCGATGATGACGATCTTGATGATGACGACATCGAAGATATAGAGTCTGATATTGTTCCAACATATCACACTGTCCCTAAAGCAGCACCCGTTGTCAAGTCATCGCCCTCTACAATACCAACCGTTAGTGTTCCGTCGAAGCTAACCAAAGAGAATTATCCTAATCTTAGAAACGCATCGAGATTCAGTATTGCTATTTCAATAATCATCGGTCTTGTTATCTCACTTATTCCCGGCTTGGTAATGTGGGCAACGGTTGAATCTTATGATGATAAGAATACTGCTTACTGGTTCGTATTTTTGCTGTTTTTTGGCGGCGGACTTGTTGTTCTCGGAATTATATGGAGTACCGTCATTAAGCTGATAAGCGAAGAATGCAACAAGCTGCATGATTTGAAAGAAAATTATCTGAAACTTCTTTCGGAAGAAGAACTCTCTGCTATTCGCAAGAAAAAGCGTAATAGTGGGATTATCACCGCTTGCATCTTTGGTGCGGTTATCGCAGGACTAATTACAATATCGGCAGTGAATACCTCAAAACTCGCAAATGCTTACGATAAAGCGGTGTCGCTCGTTGACATCGGCTCCTACAAAGAGGCAAAAGAGTTATTCGAGGAAATTGAAGAAAAGAACTATCATGATACGTCGGCCTATATATTGCTTTGCGAAGCACATATTGACTACGAACGAGGATATATTTCAAGCGCCTATTATGATATGAATAAGGTGCGTTTTTCCTATCTTTCTTCCGAGCAAGATAAAGTCGTAAATGACTTTGTAAAAACGCTGAAAGCGGAATACGACGTATATCTTAAAGAAAAGTCCGAAGCTGATGCAAAGGCATATCGTGACCGCATTACATACGGAGTGCCTTATGTTGGAATGTCCGAAAGTGAAATCAAAAACACTTCTTTGGGCGCTCCTTCAAGCAATGTGCGCCATAATTCCGAAATGATTAACGGCGAAAGATATATTGCCAATTTGTATGATTTTAAGTCCGGTAACAAAACGATATTTACCGCACGTTGCGTTAAAGGTCGAGTCACAGAAGTGTGGGATCACAGAAGCGATCCGGTTGTTCCATACACTCCGAAGAAAAACACGAAATCAAAGAGCGACGATGATCCTTACGATGTAAACGATTATTCCAACGAAGAAGACTTCTACTATGACCATTATGATGACTTCTTCGACTACTACGACGCAGAAGATTACTATAACGAACACCATAAATGAGAGGATGTGATGAGATGCTTTTCGAGAAGCGATACAACTATTATCTTGTAAAGTTTGATGATGAGAAAACATATTGGTATCGCTCCAATTCTGCATTTCATCGTATCGGCACAAAGGTTATCGTTCCCATCTCAAATAACGGCAAGTGGAAGATCGGAACCATTGCCGGCAAACAGCAGTTCAAGGCAAAAGATGTCCCTTATCCTCTTGTTAATACGAAAGGTATTATTCAGGAAGCAGGATTGCTCAGCGAAGGCAAGGTTAAAACGCACAACAATCTAATTGAAACATCAAAGTACCCGCCGTATGACATTTCAGTCGCAACTATCAAAACAAGGCACGGCTCGGAGCGGTATATCACTTGTCAGAGAGAGCGTGATCTTACCAAAGAAATGTTGCTGCGGCGAAACAAAAAGTTAGTAGTTATAGAAAACTATCCGGTTGCAGATTACGGTGATATTCCATACGAAGCTCAGAAACGGCTGAAGGATGACGAAAACCGCAAAATTGATGACTGGCTTGAAGAAATGATGTTAATGGATGAGGAGTGATTCTCGTGTCTCAAACAAGAAAAGAAGAACCGGATTATGTGGTTGCGCATCGTTATAGCAATAACCATAAAGAAGCATTGCAACACGACAAGAAGTGTGGCTGCTTCGACTGCTTGACCATTTTTGATCCGAAAGAAATAACCGAGTGGCTTGAGGATGACAATCCGTGTGATAGATATGGCACGGCAAAATGCCCTTATTGCGGAACGGATTCAATTATCGGAGAAAGTTCTGGGTTTCCTATTACCAAAGAATTTCTCCAAAAAATGAAAGACTACTGGATGGGAGGTTTCAGCGATGAACACAAATAATCTTCATGAACTTATCAATAGATACGAAAGCAATTATGCTTTGTTTAATGATTCGGAGCATAACGAAGTATTCAAATGGAGAGCCGTACAGCAATTTCGTTCTGTTTGGTTCTCAGATAATAAACCGGCGGATTTTTCCTCTCTGTTCAAAGAGGCAAAAAAAGAATGTTCCAATATGATCGACAATGCGCAGGTGTCACCCACAAACGGAATTGTTAAATTGGCTGAGGAATACCCCGAAGAGGTCGAAAGACTTTTCCGTGAGGTATTGTTTGCACCGGATGACGGCGACATTGATTTGAAGCAAAAGCATTTGGACACATTCCTCGATGAAATAGAGAAACTCCGTCAGAAAGCATTTCCTCGCTTTTATAAGTATAAGCAAGACCGTCATGCCGCATCTTGCTACATGACATTCATTGATCCGGAACACAACTACATCTACCGATATAGTGAAGCTGAAGAATTTGCAAAGAACATTGAGTTCGGCATGGACATCGGTGCCGGTGAAGACTTCAAATTAAAGAACTATTATGCCCTTTGCGACATGATCGTTGAAGCACTGAAAGAACACCCGACTTTGATCGACAAGTATCACGAGTTGATATACAGTGGGGACTTTTATCCGGATGAGAGCTTACATCTGCTCGCCTTCGACTTTTTGTACTGCTGTCGTGGATATAATCTTTTCGATGGACTAACGCACATCTCAAAGCAAGAAAGCATTAAGTCCTACAAGTTAGAACAACTTCGGGAGCAGGAAGCAGCGGAGCGTCAAAAGAAAATCGAAGAACTTGAAAAAGAGATCAGAGATTTGGAACTGAGTATAGAGCCGTATAAAGAGATTTCTTTGCTTAATGTTGAGGTAAATCATAAGAACTACGGTGACGGCATTATCGTAAAGCAGAATGTCAATCAGATTACCATTCGCTTTGCAGAGGTTGAAAAGGTCTTTATGATCCATAAGAAATTTGCCATGAGACCGACCTTTGAAAACGATGCAGAGGTTGTAGAGGCATTTACGGTTTATGCCGATACAATTTCAAAAATTGAAAATTTGAAAAACCAACTTAAACCGTTGAAATAAAAGGAAGTAGTGATATGTCTAAACTTATTTGTCCTATATGCAAAACGGAATTTGCTAAAAGCATATTCAACGTAAAGATTCCTAATAGCGGAGTATTAAAGTGTAAAGAGTTTGAAGGCATGCCACCGAAAACTATTTGTCAAAACTGTGTGAGTGGCTTGATGCGTAAAGATTATGTGTATTTTGATGCTTTCTTAAACGGAATAGAAGACTTTGATTTTCATGAAAGACTAATAAGCTATGTCTATTCAGGTAATAACCGGATTAACAAGCTCGATGAAGAACGTAAAAAATACTCAATCCCAGAAAATCCGATAGCATCTTATAATTATTTTAATATACAAATGACGCTTTATCCGGCAAGCCAAATCACTGGTAAATTTATGATTGCGATAAGTCATCTTGGTGTCACACTTTACTATATTCTTAATGCTGCAAGCACTGTTTTCGTAGAGTCAAAAAATGATACAAAAGTTGATGGATCACAAGTAGAGAAAGCATTATTGATTGGATTGGCAGGCGGTTCTTTCTTGGGATATATTGCCGCTTCCGCAGCAAAAGTATATGATGTTGTCGAAGATTTTTCTTTGACGGTATATGACACGAAAAATGAAAAAAAGGTCAAACTAATGTTTGCTCCCAAGAGCCAAAAGATGACCAGCGATGTTTACGAAGATTTTTCGGAAAAAGCAACGCTATTTATCAAGGCACTTTTAGACATTATTGGATAATTGGATTTTCAAAATAAGGAGGGATATACATTGACGGAAACTCAATTTGAAAAAACGCTTGAGCTTTGGAAAGAGTGCGAAAAGCACGGTTTGACAACGGCACAGATGTATCATATCTCAGAAATAATTCGCTCGTATGTATATCCCGAAATGGTTAATTCCGTTATTTCTGCGTATCAGGATGCCGCTAAGACTGGCGCACTACCGCTTTCAGACGGTGTTCCAAAGAAAATCACTCTTGACTCAAACGGTATATGCTACGGCCCCTGCCCGGAGCCCGATGAAGAACGTATCCAAAAGATCACTGTGTCAGCTACGGGAAAGGTCTATATAACCCTGAAAAACTATGAGGGAAAGACATTACGCAGACTGCAAAAAAGCATACCTCCCGAAAAAGCGGTAGCTTGGCTCAACAATGTAAACACTCATTTGTCTGTATTGATTGATTTGACGATGATAACCGATGTCGGTTCTTGGGACATCGAAATCGTCAACGAACTGAACAAGAAGTATCGTACCTCCGGTTACTTAACCGAAGGAGATAAATGGCTTGATAAATATTCCGATGATCTTCGGGAAATGCTTGAAATGCCGGAACTCTATGTATTTAACGAGGTATCATATTCAGCTATAAGGTTGTGTAGCTGCGAGTTTGAGTACGGCGGCAAGCAGTATTATTACCAAACCGATGATAAGACTATCCATATCGGAGATATGGTTATGGTTCCGGTCGGAAATAACGGCGATCAAAAGAAAGTCCGAGTTGCAAACATTGAAAGTCTTGATGAAGTAGATCTCCCAATGGAGCTTGAAAAGATAAAATCAATTATCTGCAAAGTTGAACCAGATCCCCCATATTCCGATTTGGCAGAGATGCAAAGACTTAATACCGAAATACTCGGAGAAGTACTGAATACTGAGCCATCAGTTTTCAGTATCGTTAAAGCCGCAATAGACAGCATTGACTGCGTAGGGCTGCTTGAAATGGGTGCGCCCAAAGACGAATACAACGGCGAGTCCCGACTCATAGCGTCCAAGTTAAAGCCGGAATATGACATTTATCAGATTGCTTCGGTTATTGCGGAAGTAATGACGCATTATTTTAACGAACCGTTTGGCATTGATAGTTTTATTGCAATCGCAGGTCAGATCAAAAAACAATATGATGCCCTTTATAAACTTAAAGGCGACGCCATCCATATCATTGATATGAGTGAATGTTTCGATGCACTTGAAGATAAGCGCGTCGAAATTACGATGAAAGACGGAGAAATCTTCACAGGTGTTCTTGATGATTGGATTTCTGATCTTGACAACGAACCCGATCCTGAGTCTATCTTTATAGATACCGACCAACATATACTCACAGAGTTATATGTCAAAGATATTCAGCTTATACAACTCAAATCCGAAAACTACGGCAAAAATTAGCGGTGGTAATATGTTAAACACAGAACATTGGGAACAAATAATATCAGATTATAAAACGGCTTGGAATTGCTTGGTTTGCCCGAAGCACTGTAACGAGTGGCATCGGGAAGAAAACAAGGGCTTATTCTATTTGCTGAAAGCATATCTCGCCGCAGTCGAGGAACCCGAAAAAGATCACCTTTGGTATGCTCGTATTTTGAAGCAAATGGCTTATCCCGGTCATTTCAATATTAGCGATTATGAACGCTTCAAAAAGTATATTGAGCCGGCAATGGCTGAATATGACTTAGTTGATGAGCCGGGAAAATATGAAAAAGAAATCAGTAAGGCTCGTCAAGAATATGAAGTGCTGAAAGCGCAAAATGATTTCAAAGCCGATGACGGCGAAGAAAGCTACAAGCGATATTTGAGCCTAATTGAAAACTCTGAACTCTTTTACGAAAAAGATGTGTGGTTTCACGACGGGAAGGTATTTTATTTCAAGCAAGAGAACGATACCGCAACGCTGAAATATGAGTATGATACAAAGATTGTAACGCTCGAATTCGAGGGCATCTTGGACATACATCTGTATTACGATACCGATGAATACATCTTCGACTTTTATTGCTATCCTGTATTCCCCGATAGGACAGATACAAAGGTGTTCGATATAGGTAGCCACAAAATAACCTGTAAAACCATAAGGGTTGTATCTATTGAGTAAGCGAAAAAGCATAGGAGTGAATTTTTGTAACATGAACGCAAATCATCATGATCTTGATAAACTATTGGATTATGTCCGTTCAAATTATTATTGCGATCCATACTTGAAAAGACCGTCTATTCGATGGACGAAAGACCTTGTAACCGGTTATTGTGGCGTTTTCAATCTCTATGATAATTCGATAGAGATTAGTAGTATATTGAATGATCCATCGGTTGACGAGCAGACAGTAATTCAAAATATGAACGTCGTTGCATAGACGGGACAACAGTTGGATGCAGTAAATGCTGCGGCTACTGTCAATATGAAGAACAACCCGGCTTTTTGACCGAAAAGCAAATGAAGGAACACTCTTGTTTGCAAAAGCAATGTTATCATTTCATCCCCAAACCGGCACGAGCCGCAAAACACGAAAAGCAAACACCGTCTAAGCTGTTTGACTTTGTAAAGAAAAAAGTGTCAGATATGGATGGAATAAAAGTGATGCGAATCAAAAACACAGACGAAGATTGCGTGGCTTACTTTGTCACCATCACAAACGAGTATGATTTTGATGACTGTATCTTTGAAGCCAAGCACAAATATGATGTGTCCTTATCTTTCGTTAAACTCAATTACGATTTCGATGTCTGCGCTCAAATTATATGCGCCGGTTAATGAAGATTGAGCAATCAAAAATAGAGCGATGCCAAAGAATTTATCTCTCGGCATCGCCCTATTTATTTCAGTTTGTTATTACACCTTTGATGTGCGGCTCGTGACAGATGTAGTCAAGCTCTCCGGCAGCGTACTTTTCATAGTCAATACACATCGGTGTTCCCGGTATCTTTCCATGACATTGAAACGCAGTACACCAAATATACATTGAAAGATGCGCTATCGACAGATCACGATGCACTCCAAACAGATAACCGGTTGTAGTTTCGCTTATTGGTTCACCATTTGACCAGTGAAACCCTTCGGATATCGCTTTCGTGATAAATCCGTGAGCGACTTCATCTGTGGACAGATAAACCCAGACCTTCTCTTTGTCCTGAACTAAATCTTTGATTTGACGCATAATAAACGCCCTCCTAAAAAATATATTCCTAAAGAGAGCGCAAAAAAGGAACCCCATCGTCACGACGGGGTTCTGTTATTTATCCCCATCGTTCAAGCATTAGCACCTTGCCTTTCAGTAGGTTGCTGTGCGGTCAGCGAGCTTGTCTCTCACGCACTCTTAATAGGTAAAGTTATTCAGTTGTTGTTCTTGCGAATATTATAACACAGGTCTTTCTTTTTTTCAATAGGACGGAGAAAGTTCAAATGCAGTTTTTGTCGGTCAAAACCGACATTTCATTGTTAGCATACGATAACTCACATAATACCCCTTGATTTTTTTCTTGAAACGAGTATAATTGTAACTGTAACAACCGTTCCACATAGAAAACGGAGGCGATCTAATGAGATCTCAGAGTTTGGAACTTAAAAAAGAAATATACGATACCGTCAATGATTGGAAACGGAGCTATGGCTACTCGCCTTCGCTGAATGACCTCGCCAAGAAATTGAATGTGAGCCGTACCACTGTTTACAGGTATCTGACTCGTATGAATGAAGACGGCGAACTCTATTATAATGGTTCTTCTATTGAAACGAAAGAACCATTCGATAATTAAATACAAACAATACGATTTCTAATCGTGCAAGCGGAGCAGTCCCGTAAGGGCTGAAAAACTTCCAAGCGCCGTGCGAAGCCGGATTGAGATTTACAGGATACTTGTATCCTTCTGTCTTGATTCGATTTGCATGGCGCTATTTTTATGCACGGTGAGCTTTGTACTGCGTTAGAAAGTCCTTTTCAAGCCTTCGCTTGAGAAAGGACTTTTATGTTATACAGCTTTACTACTCTCTTGATGAAGTCTCTGAACAGATGGATGTAAAAAAGTCAACGGTAAAAAAGATGATAAGAGAAAACATCATTCCTTATGTCTCGGTTGCCGGTAGTTACAGAATACCCAAACTTGACTTCGATAGATGGATGATTGAACAACAAGAATACTTGGAAAGTGAGGAATAAAGATGGCTTCAATAATTGAAAGAAAAGGACACTACTGCGTAGTTTACAGCTTTATTGATGAAAACGGTCAGAAAAAGCAATGGTGTGTTAAAAAACTCGTTATCGTCATTTTTTTACACACCATTTGTTGTATTTAGTCTTTTTTATCAAATTTAAATGTAAATACGAAAGACTGCTATTGACAAAATATCAAAAAGTTTTTGAAATATTATCGAATGAATCGGTGTTTTTTCTTTTTCAAACAAAAAGTGTAAGATCATTTGTTTTTTACTGTATTAAATAATGAGAGTCAGCGATCTACACAAATTGCCATCATAATATTTTATGATTCAAAAGGAGGAACCGCAAATGACTGACAACGTAATGAACGAAGAAAATCCTGGAAACTTTCAAGAAAAGCACGATTCTCGAAAAAAGAAGTTGATAATTCTGATCTCCGTCTGTGCCGCCGTATTGGTATGCGCCGCAGTATTCCTGCTCATATTTCTGAACGGCAGGGATCAGAAAATCTATTCGTTCCCCGACAAGATCTGCGACGCGGAGGTTGGACGGAAATGGGGCTACATCGACGAGCGCGGGAACTCGCACTTGACCTGCCGTATAACGAAGCCATAGTGTTCCCGGAACATAAACTTATCGCGGTGCGCGACTACAATAAGTGGGGATTTGTTGACTTTGAGGGGAATCTCGTCGTCGACGTTCAGTACGGCGAGCCTTACCTATTATTCAAAGATACCGGATTGATATTCGCGGGAAGCGGTCATTACGTCGGCAAAAACGGGAACCTTTTGCATCTTGAATTTGAAAAATAATAATTAACGCAAAAGCACCGGGCTGCCCGAAAAGGCAGCCCGGCGCTGTTTTTTGCAAAATATTCGTTTTATTCGTCAGTCGTTATCGACTCTCATTCTTTCCGACGCCCATTTGGTATGGAGGCGCGGGACTGCGAACCAATGGAACGCGAACAGTCCCGCTACGTCGAGCAGGAGAACGAAGATCCACGGAAGATATGCCGTGAACATAGTCAGAGAAACGAAGCAAAGCGAGAGCGGGAAAAAGTCGATTAAGAGAACTACGAGGAGTATTACCGAGAAAAAGATGATCTCGGGCAGGGCGTCTTCGAGAAAATACCGTTTTCTTTCCGCCTCAAAGTCATATTTCACCGTACCGAGCCGGCGCAGATACTCGTCGCGGTGCTTTTCCCTTTTGGCAAGCATAAAATAGTACGCGACAAAAAACGAAACAAAGCAGCAAACGTTGACAAGGAACAGAACGAAAAACAATATCGCCTGTTTGCCAGCGTCAATATCGGACGGATTCCATCCCCGAGCCTGATTTGCTCCGGACAAAGTGAACAGATCACCTCCGCTCACGGTATTTACAATAAAAACAAGTACCGTATAAGCAACAAAACCCAAGATATTATAAAGGATATACGCGGGGATCTTTTTGAAATTGGAAAGGATCTTACTGACCATTTGAAACCTCCGTGAGCTTTTTATTATTATATCATCTTTTCAAGTGATTGTCAATAACAATCACACTGCATATTCTTCATTGTTCATAAAAAAACAGGCAAAAAATGCGAAAAAACTATTGACAACGGGGGCGGGATATAGTATAATAAGATGCCGCTTGTAAATGGCTTTTTTAAGTGCGTCTTTCTGACGCCGCCATCAGTCAGCGAGTCTATATGAAAGAGAGGTGCTTTTCGTGTTTGCAGTTATTGAAACCGGCGGAAAGCAGTACAAGGTCAGCGAGGGCGATATCATCTTTATTGAGAAGCTCAACGCGGAACAGGACAGCGAGGTCGTTTTCGACCAGGTCAAGGCATTATCCTCAGAGGGCGATTTCAGAATCGGTACTCCTACCGTTGCCGGAGCCAAAGTCACAGCTAAGGTGCTTGCCAACGGTAAGTCTCCGAAAATCTACGTCTTCAAGTACAAATCCAAGAAGAACGAGAAAAAGAAAATCGGTCACAGACAGCCCTACACCAAAGTGCAGATCGCTAAGATCGAGGGTTGATCTGAAATGACAAAGGTCGTATTTTACAGAAGCGGCGGTATTTTTTACGGCTTTGAAGAAACGGGGCACACCGGGTACGGCGACGCCGGAGACGATGTTCTCTGCGCTGCTCTCTCTGCTATGACAATGCTTATTGTCAATGCAGTTGAACTCGGATATGCGTCTGACGTACAGTATGACGTAAATGACGGTGCTACACGGATCGTTGTGACTGCCAAGGCTGCTCTCCCCGAATTCGAGGATGACGAGCGAAAGCGTTACGCCGTGTCGGGACTCTTTATGGCTTACTACTATCAGCTCAACGATTTGCTCGATGAGTATTCCGATTTCCTTGACGTTGACGTTATCGACCGCGAATACAAATGAAATACGGCGCACTTATCAAAAGGAGGATTTAATTATGCTTAGACTTTCCTTACAGTTCTTTGCTCATAAAAAGGGCGTTGGTTCGACCAAAAACGGCCGTGACAGTGAGTCCAAGAGACTCGGTGTCAAGAAAGCTGACGGCGAACACGTTCTTGCCGGCAATATCATCATCAGACAGAGAGGTACCGCTGTTCATCCCGGCAACAATGTCGGTATGGGCACTGACCACACCCTGTTTGCTCTGATCGAAGGCCACGTCAAGTTCGAGCAGAAATCAAAGGATAAGAAGCAGGTCAGCGTTTACGCCGACTGACCGCTCTCACGGTCCGTGTACTGCGGACCGCCAACAAAGGGTACCTGCAAGTTGCAGATACCCTTCGTTTTTTTACTTACCGTTTTACTTCTTCTGTTTTTTTCCTCCCGGAATGCTGCTTCCCTGCTCGCGGGAACAGTAATCCTCATCAATGCACTTTCTCCACTTATTTCCGAGCGAGCGATTGGCGCGTACCGTCGTTATTGCTTCACTGACCGCCATATAATTTACTTCTGTTCCGTGGGAATCGCAGTTATAATTCACTGCGCGTTCAGGTGCAATTCCGTATTGCCCTGCTGTCTGTACGGCATCAATATTGGCTCCAAGGAAAATAAACTCCCAATTTTTCTCTTCAGTCTGACGACGCACCATTTCTTTGACTTTTTCGGCGGTATATCTATGGCTTGCATTTTCCATTCCGTCGGTCGTGATCACGAACACCGTATGTTCAGGCACGTCCTCTTCTCTGATATACTTGTGAACATTTGAAATGTGATGTATTGCATCTGCCATAGCGTCTATCAGAGCGGTACAGCCGCGTACAGTGTAATCTTCCTCTTTCATAGGTTCGATCTTTTCTACCGGAATCCTGTCATGAATCACTTCACTGACATTATCAAACAAAACAGTGGACACAAGTGCTTCTCCCGCCTCTTTTTTCTGCTTGGCGATCATTGAATTGAATCCGCCCACTGTGTCGCTTTCAAGTCCGCTCATTGATCCGCTTCTGTCAAGAATAAATACGATCTCGGTAAGTCCTTTTTTCATTTTTCTTTTTCTCCTTTAATAAAATTTTACGGTCGCAGGCCTCCCTTGGCCTACGACCGTATTATACTATATCCGGAGACGGCTGTGGTCGCCCGGCAGGCGACATTTTACAAATCAGAAATTATTATGCACCGAGAAGTACCTGATCAAATGCGAAAAGTGCCTCATTGATCTCATGGACGTTATAATTGCCACGTCCGATAAAGAACTCAACGATAATATCGAATTTCTGCGACCGTGAAAGGGCAAAACCTGCTTTCATCAGCATCTCACGTGTCTCTTCGAGAGATAATTCAAGTGCTACGGCAAAAGCGATAACGGTAGCTTTTGACGGTTTATAATACTTATCCTTTCTTATCTTTGAAAAGAGTTTTCGGTCAACATTGGCTTTCTTGTAACATTCGGAATCTTTCATTCCTCTCTCGTCTATCTTACGCAGAAGCATTTCCTGAAAACTTTCATCAGCAGTATTTACGGCTTCAAGCAGGCTTTTCGGGGTGGGAGATGCATCTTTTCCGGCAAAGCAGCATTCAGACAGAGCAATCGGCTCTGATAACGATGCGTCCGGCGAAACATTTTTATTTTTTCCCTTTCCGAGCGAAAGTCTGCGGATGTTTTTCATACAGTTCCGGTTGACGTATTCGTCATCAACCTCAGACGTAATATTTGCGCTGATGAAAGATTCAAGTTCAGCATATAGCTCCTTTCCGATATTGAAAGATGCTCTGTCAAACACTGCGATATAAACCGTTATCTCAGTTTTTTCGCCGGTTCGAAGAAAGTCCGTGATTTCCGACACTGCGACGCGAAGTGCCTGATCTTTCGGGTATCCGAATATTCCGGAGGAAATAAGCGGGAAAGCAACACTTGAACAACCGTGTTTTTCCGCTTCTTCGAGGGAAGAACGGTAGCAGGAACGAAGTATCGCTTCCTCCCCCTCTTCCCCGCCGTTCCAGACAGGTCCCACGGTATGTATTATATATTTGCATGGCATACGGAATCCCTCCGTTACCTTGGTGCAGCCGGGACGGCATCCGCCGAGTTTTTGACAGGCGCGAAGCAATTCGGGTCCCGCAGCTCTATGAATAGCACCGTCAACACCACCGCCGCCGATCAATTGCTCATTAGCTGCATTGACAACGGCATCAACTTTCATTTTGGTTATATCGTTTCTTACAATAAATAAAGGCATTTTTTATCTCCTTCGGTAGTTTAGTGAACAAAAAACGTAAAATACTTGACAATCCGAAAAAAATCGTTTATAATCCGAATAAGCACATTTTTGTATTTTCGGAGTTTATTATGGAATTATTGCTTGGTATAGATATAGGAACAAGTGCATGCAAAGTCTCATTGACGCGGCGCGACGGGAAAATCATCTCAGACGCATCCGAAACATACTCGGTCTATTATCCGAAGGCGGGATACGCGGAGCAGGATCCCGACGAATGGTGGAAAGCAGTCTGCAGTTCCGTAAAACGCTGCATTGAAGCATCCGGGTGTTCTCCTTCGGATATCGCCGGAATCGGGATCGACGGACAGAGTTGGTCAGCAATTCCGGTTGACCGTGACGGAAATGTCCTTACGCGCACACCGATATGGATGGATCACCGTTCCGAAACTCAATGCGAGGATATACGCCGACGCGTAGGTGAAGATGTCCTTTTCGGACTATGCGGAAACCCGCTGACGTCTCCGTACACCACGGGAAAAATTCTGTGGTTCCGGGACGAGATGCCGGACGTTTACGCACATACATACAAAATTCTTCAATCCAACAGTTTTATTGCATACCGTCTGACGGGAGTTCTGTCACACGACGTAAGTCAGGGTTACGGTATTCACGGATTTGATATGAAAAAAGGAGTCTGGAATGAAGATGTCCTCCAAAAAATAGGAATTCCCTCCGGCGTTCTTCCTGATCTTTATTCCTGCCACTCCATCATAGGCAGGGTTACGGAGAAAGCTGCCGGTGAATGCGGACTGATCTCGGGCATTCCGGTAGTTGCAGGCGGTGTTGATTCCGCATGTGCCGCTCTCGGATCGGGTGCCCTCAACAACGGAGAAACTCAGGAACAAGGCGGACAGTCAGGAGGAATGAGTGTCAGCACTGACGAATTCCGTTCCGATCCCCGTCTCATTCTCTGCTCTCACGTAGTCCCCGGAAAGTGGCTGCTGCAAGGCGGTACCACCGGAGGCGGTGGAGTTATGCGCTGGATAACCCGCGAATTTGCCGCCTATGAACGTGAGCACTCAGCTGAAATCGGAAAAGGTGCTATGGCTCAGCTTGACGATATGGCAGCGGGTGTCAGTGCAGGCTCCGACGGTTTGGTCTTCCTGCCTTATATGGCAGGAGAACGCACCCCGATATGGGATTCCAAAGCCAAAGGCGTTTTCTACGGAATGGATTTTTCAAAAACGAAGGGGCATTTCGTCCGTGCAGCTATGGAAGGCGTTGCTTTTTCTCTCCGTCACAATCTCGAAACCGCTGAATCGGCAGGAGCATCGGTCTCACTGCTGCGCGCGACCGGAGGCTCGGCAAATTCCCGTCTATGGACACAGATGAAAGCAGATATCACGGGTAAACCCATAACTGTTCCGGGATCTGACAACTCCACGAATCTCGGTGCTGCTCTGCTTGCAGGAGTAGGCGTAGGGCTCTACAATTCTTTTGATGAAGCAGTTTCCGAAGCCGTGAGAGTTACACGGCGGCATGATCCCGATCCCGCTGTCAAAGAAGCATACGACAAAAATTACGGCATTTATCTTGAACTTTACGAAAAACTCAAAGACACAATGCACAAGGACTGAAATTCCGTCTTGTGAATCATATCCTTACTATATTTTTCCCTTTACGGGGACGTGCCGTCGGCGCGTCCCTGTTTTCAATTTTTCATTCAGAACTGTTTAAAAGTATCTTTTCATATTCGCGAAGTTCTTTTTTTCGCTCTGCGTAGTCAGGCATTACTTTTGCAAGTTCTGCATAAAAATTGCTTGAATGGTCACGGCATAAAAAATGTGTAAATTCGTGAGCGACTATAAGTTCAATACACCTCGGTGACACCCCGTAAAGCCGTGTATTGAATGTCAGTATTCCCCTATCGGGACGACAGTTACCCCATTGTGATATCATTTTTCTGAATCTGATCTCCGGATAACGTACTCCTCGCTTGCCATAATAAGGATAACTCCTGACGCATGCGCTGCATACGGCGTCTCGGACTAAGTTCTCCATAAATGACAAAGCGGTGCGGCGGCGGAGCGTTTCATTTTTCGGCGATGTGCTTTCGATCAGAAAAACTCCGCTTTCTTCATTTATCACGGCGAGATCCCGCTCTCCGCACACGTTTTGTACGGAATACTTTTTCCCAAGCAAACAGACTGTATCTCCGTCGGCAAAAGTCATCTCATCGGATCTGTTTTCTCTCTTTTTTCTCTCTGCATCCCGATTGATCATTTTCATTATTCTTTCTCCGTTTGAACAAAGAAAATCATCTATGAGTTTCTGCGGCACGTTGTATGATGCCGATACCGCCACACTGCCGTCACGCCTGACGCGCAGATTAATGTTTTTTACATCTTTGCGGGTAAGTTCGTATTCGATTTTTTGACCGCAGATTTCAATAAAGCACTTCATTTTGTTTTTCAAATTGATTTTATTCCCTTGAACTGTGCTCCGTAAAGTTCCGCATAGAATCCTCCCTTTCGTGACATCAGTTCATCATGTGTTCCCTGCTCCACGATACAGCCGTCGCGCATGACAAGGATCAGATCGGCATTCTTTATGGTATTCAATCTATGAGCAACGATAAATGATGTGCGTCCGCGCATAATCTGTGCAAATGCTTCGCTGATTTTTATCTCCGTGCGTGTGTCGATCGACGACGTCGCCTCATCAAGAATAAGCATGGGCGGAAGTGCCAGCATTACCCGTGTAATGCAGAGAAGCTGTTTTTGTCCCTGCGACAGTTTTCCCCCGTCCTCACCGAGAATCGTATCATACCCTTGCGGAAGTTTTGAGATAAACGTATGTGCGTGTGCGGCGCGTGCGGCGCGTTCCACTTCCTCGTCCGTTGCATCCGGTTTGCCCATTACGATATTGTCCCTGACAGTCCCGGATGACAGCCAGGTATCCTGAAGCACCATTCCGAAATCAGCTCTCAGCGAGTCTCTGGGGACTTCCCTGATATCACGTTCTCCTATTCTTATCGCGCCTCCCGTGACTTCGTAAAAGCGCATAAGAAGGTTTATCAGCGTAGTCTTACCGCAGCCGGTAGGTCCTACGATCGCCACTCTCTGCCCTGAGCAGACGGAGAAATTCAGATTCTCCATAAATGGTTTATCCGTATAACTGAAATATACGTTTGTGGAAGTAACTCCTCCGCTGATCTCCGTATCAGTCAAAGGTGTTGAATCAGGGGCATCGGGAGTCTCATCGGGAGTTTCGAGAAATTCAAACACACGCATTGCGGATGCAAGTGCCCCTTGAAGTTCAGTCACAACACCCGACAGTTCATTAAACGGTTTCGCGTAATTATGAGAATAAGTCAGAAGGCAGGAAAGCTGTCCTGCGCTGAAACTGCCGCCGCTTGTTATTGCGATAAGTCCTCCGACAAGAGCTACTCCGCAGTAAACAAGCGAATTTACGAATCTTGTTGCGGGATTAGTTATTGACGAAAAAAATGTTGCCTTGGTCGCCGTCCGGCGGTATTCCTCATTCAGAACATCAAATTCCGCAAGACTGTCGGCTTCATGTGAAAATGCAGATATTACGTCTCTTCCGCTGACTGACTCATCAAGAAGTGCCGTTTGTTTTGCCTGCATCACAGACTGCTCACGGAAAAGCGAAAATGTTCTGCCGGCAATAAATGCGGAAACAAGCATTGACAGAGGAGTCAGCAATGCAACGACAAGTCCGACTTTCACGTTGATCGAGAGCATAAACACGAGTGTTACAATAATTCCGAGGACACTCGAATAAAGTTCAAGCATACCAGTCAGCAGTCCTTCGGACAAATGGTCTGTATCTGCAATCACGCGTGACAGAGTGTCTCCGGCAGGGTGAGAATCAAGATATGACAGCGGAAGTCGTTCCAGTTTCCGGATACAGGCAGAACGGATGTCACGGCTGATAGACGCTCCCGCGCGGTTCCCGATCAGACGAATAATCCAATCAAGGGCAGCACCTCCAAGCGTGAGTATCAGGATAATGGGAAGGATACTCTCTATTTCGGCAAAGTCAACTTTGCCCATGTCCGCCATATTGTCGATTGCTTCACCTACAAGAACGGGGATATAGTGTGCCATTATGCTTGAGGCTGCGGCAAAAATAAATGCAAGAACAAAAAGCGGAAGAAAGGGACGGGCAAAGATCAGAAGATTTTTAATGGTTTTTCTTCTCTGCTCACGGGTGAGTTTCGGCACTTTTTTCTTATTTGCCATTTTCCTCACCTCCGTACTGAGAATCGTATATTTCACGGTAGACACGGCATGTCGAAAGCAGTTCGTCGTGCGTTCCCACGCCGACGGTCTCGCCGTCGTCAAGTACTATGATCTTGTCAGCCGTCATGACCGACGATGGTCTCTGTGATATGATAACAGTGGCGGGGCGGCAGTCAAGGGATGCGATATTCCCTCTGACTTTCAGATCGGTGGCATAATCCAGTGCAGAAAAACTGTCGTCGAGGATAAGTATCTCCGGCTTGCGTATCAAAGCGCGGGCAATCGTCAGTCTCTGACGCTGACCTCCGGAAAAATTTTTTCCTCCCTGCTCCACTTTACAGTTGATCCCTCCGTCTTTTTCCATAACAAAATCAAGTGCGCCTGCGGCTTCAAGCGCATTTTTTACGTCGTCGTCGGTTGCGTCGGGATTCCCCCAACGTATATTTTCCGCAACTGTGCCGGTAAACAGATGCGCATACTGTGCAACGTAGGCGATCTTTGAACGCAGTTCGACGATCGGATAAGACTTTACATTAACCCCGTCAACAAGTACTTCTCCCGAAGTGACATCGTAAAATCTCGGAATAAGTCCAACGAGACTCGTCTTTCCCGATCCCGTGCCGCCGAGGATCCCCACGGTTTGTCCATGTTCCAAACTAAAACTCATTGGGAACAGAGAATCTCCCGACGCACCGCGGTATCTGAATCCCGCTTCTCTGAATTCCACAGCGGGTGCCCCCTCAACCGGTGCCGGAACTGTTTTTTCCTGTCCGTCATCATCAACGGGAAGTGCAAGAGTCGCGCTGATCCTTCGCGCGCAGGCGGCGGATTTTGTCAGAGTCACCACGAGGTTGGCAAGTTTTACGAGTTCCGTAAGTATCTGCGCCATATAGTTATACAGTGCAATTATCTGTCCTTGTTTTAAGACTCCGCTGTCAACGGTCGGTGCGCTGTATTTTATCAGCAGGATCACGGCAAGGTTTACGATAACGTATGTCAGAGGATTGAGCAGTGATGAGATTCTCCCTGCGAAAAGCGTCTGCTTCGTATGTGCTTCGTTGGCATTGTCAAAGGCTTCTATCTCCTCATTTTCATGTCTGAAAGCGCGTATCACGCGAACTCCGCGAAGGTTGTCCCGCGTATGACGTGTAAGTTCATCAAGTCTTGCCTGAACACGGGCAAAAAGCGGGATCCCCCACAGAATAATAACAAATACCACTACCGCCAGCACGGGCACGGCAGCAAGAAACACCCACGCTGCCTGAGGTCCCGTAATATATGCCATTATAACCGATCCGAAGACGATAAAAGGCGAACGCAGCAGCAGACGAAGTCCGAGATTCACTCCGTTCCGTAGTCTGTCAACGTCTGCTGTCAGCCTCGTCAGTAAGGTCGAACCTCCCGCCTCATCGGATTCCGCTCTCGGCAGCCAAAGCACATGGCGGTACAGATCCCGCCTTACCGCGCATGAAAAACCAACCGCGGCACGCGCGGAAAAATACTGCGACGTGATCGAAAAAAGCATCCCGGCAGTACCGCAAAGCACCATGAGTCCGCACATTGCATACACATGCCCCTTGTCTCCCGTTCGTATTCCGTTGTCAACGATCTCAGCAACAAGCAGCGGGATCAGAAGTTCAAGCAGTGCCTCAAACAGTTTCATAAACGGTGCTGCTATCGCCTCCCGCTTATATCCGCGAAAGTATTTCCAAAGTCCTTTCATATATACAGTTATATCTCCCTATACTTAATTAATATTATGTCATTATATTTTATCACATTATCATTAGTTATTCAATATAAATTTACCTTTTTTATCATTCAGTCACGTCATGTCATTGACAACACGCCCCTCTTGCGATACAATAAAAGCGAAAGAAGGTTTGACTATGAAAAAATATAATGTAAAAAAAATTACCGACGTTAAGGCTATGTGGCTGTCGCAATTTGATCTGTCCCCTGTTTTTTGCAGCGGAAATTTTCAGCGTGATTCTTCAGATTTCAGAGAACGCATACGCATAATTCTTTCCCGCATTGCCGCAATGGGGTACAATACCGTAATAGTGCAGACACGCCCAAACGCTGACAGTATGTATCCGTCACAATTCTATACTGCCTCAGCTTACGTTGTGGGAGAATACGGAAAAAGTTTTGAATACGACCCTTTCGAGATAATTGTTGACGAGGCTCACGCCGCGGGACTTGCCGTTCACGCCTGGATAAATCCTCTTCGCTGCATGAAAACCGACATGCTCCCCCTTGTTGATGAAAATTTCCCCATACGCCGTTGGTACGATGATCCGGAACTTAACGGAAGGTATCTTATTGCCCTTGACGGCTTATACTACCTTGATCCCGCATACCCGGAAGTACGGCGTCTGATCATTGACGGAGCACGTGAACTCTGTCTGCGATACAACATTGACGGACTCCACATGGATGATTATTTTTATCCTACAGAGACTGAATCTTTTGACGCTTTGTCCTACGGCGAATACATGGCAGGCGGCGGAAAAGACGATCTTCCCGCTTTCCGAAGGAGAAATCTTGATCTGCTCGTCAGCGGTATATACTCGGCGGTCAAATCCGTCGCTCCCGATATTCCGTTTGGCATAAGTCCTGCCGGTAATATCAAGAATGTGTACGGAAAGCAGTTTGCGGATGTTTACCGTTGGTGTTCCGAATCCGGTTTTATAGATTACATCTGTCCGCAGGTCTATTTCGGTCTTGAACACGAAACATGCGATTTTGCTGGAGTATGCCGTATATGGCAGGACATAATTAAAACCGGCGGCATTGATCTGTGGATAGGAATGACTCTCGGAAAAGCCAAATCAAAAACAGATAAATACGCCGGGATCGGCAAGAATGAGTGGGCAGAACACCGCGATATTTTGCTTCGCTGTCTTGAATTTACAAAAAATCTTGCGAAATGCACCGGGGTATCATATTTCTGTTATCAGTATTTCGCTGATCCTCTCACCGATACGGACGTGGAAGACACAAAAGAGGAACGTGATAATTTCCTTCCCTTGCTGAAAGAAATCAGTTGGCAATAAACAAAACGGGCAGCCCGTC